>JBIOHE010000269.1:0-6010 GCA_044448725.1 Sphingobacteriales bacterium
CCGCCGAAGCCTGCCGCGCCACCTTCTGGCCTGCCACCTTTACCGCTGTTGCTGCTAGTACCGCCAATGTTTGGAGATAGATCGCGTTTGCCGTAAACTTCGCCTTTACAGATCCATACTTTAACACCTATTTTACCATAAGTAGTTAATGCTTCTGCTAATGCGTAGTCAATATCAGCACGGAATGTGTGCAGAGGAATTCTTCCTTCTTTATATTGTTCGCTACGAGCCATTTCCGCACCGCCTAAACGGCCTGATGTCATTACTTTTATTCCTTCAGCACCCATTCTCATGGTTGAAGCAATTGTAGTTTTCATGGCACGACGGAAAGAGATACGTGCTTCAAGTTGTTTTGCTATACCTTCTGCAACTAATTGTGCATCAAGCTCAGGCCTTTTGATCTCAAAAATGTTTATCTGAACATCTTTTTTGGTCAATTTTTTTAACTCTTCTTTTATCTTATCAACTTCCTGACCGCCTTTACCGATCACAATACCCGGACGGGCAGTGTGAATAGTTATAGTAATGCGTTTTAAAGTACGTTCGATAACCACCTTTGATACACCGCCTTTTGAAATACGCGCTGAAATATATTTACGGATCTTTTCGTCTTCAACTAATTTGTCGGCATAATGATTGCCACCGAACCAATTAGAATCCCAACCTCTGATGATTCCTAACCTGTTACCTATTGGATGTGCTTTCTGTCCCATTTCAAATTAATTGTTATCGTTTTTACTATCTACGATCAGGTGTACATGGTTTGAGCGTTTGCGGATACGGTATCCCCTTCCCTGTGGGGCCGGGCGTAATCTTTTTAACTGACGGCCGCCGCCTACTGAAACCTCTTTTACAAATAAGTTACTGTCTTCAACACGTTTGTCTTCGTTTTTTTGTTCCCAGTTTTTGATGGCTGATAACAAAAGCTTCTCTACACGTATAGCAGCTTCTTTGTTTGTATATTTTAAGATGTATAACGCTTTCTCAACGTTTACACCACGGATCAGGTCAACCACCAAACGCATCTTACGTGGTGAAGTTGGGCAGTTCTGTAATTTGGCAACAGAAGCACCGCCTACAATGGCTTTCGCACCTTCTTTTTGTTGCCTGATCAATACAGACTTTTTAATTTTTGTTCTTGCTTCTTCCATTGCCTGTTATTTTTTCTTCTCAGCGTGACCGCGGAATGTACGTGTTGGTGCAAACTCTCCCAGCTTGTGTCCAACCATGTTTTCAGTTACGTACACAGGGATAAATTTATTACCGTTGTGTACTGCGAATGTATGACCAACGAAATCAGGAGAGATCATGGAACGTCTTGACCATGTTTTTACAACCGATTTTTTGTTTGAATCATTCAGCACCATAACTTTTTTGTCTAAGTTATGATCGATGTAAGGTCCTTTTTTAATTGAACGAGCCATTATTTTTTCCTTCTTTCAATGATATAACGATCCGATGATTTCTTTTTGTCACGGGTTTTAAAGCCTTTGGCTAATAAACCTTTGCGTGAACGTGGATGACCACCTGAGGCCCTTCCCTCACCACCACCCATAGGGTGATCTACCGGGTTCATGGCTACACCACGAACACGAGGCCTCCGGCCTAACCAGCGTTTACGGCCGGCTTTACCTAACACTGCGTTAGCTCTCTCGCCATTTGAAACCGTACCGATAGTTGCCAAACAAGTTGACAGTATCATACGGGTTTCGCCTGAAGGCAATTTGATGATGGCATATTTACCGTCACGTGCCGAAAGCTGGGCATAAGTACCTGCACTGCGTGCGATAGTACCACCCTGGCCCGGGTTAAGTTCAATATTGTGAATGATAGAACCCAGCGGGATGCTCTTAAGCGGCAATGTATTACCAACTTCGGGCGCTACGCTTTCGCCTGACAGAACAACCATACCTACAGTTAATCCTGCAGGGGCTATCATATATCTTTTTTCACCGTCAACAAAGTGCAGCAAAGCTATACGTGCTGACCTGTTTGGATCATACTCAATAGTTGCAACTTTTGCAGGGATATCAAATTTATTACGTTTGAAATCAATCAACCTGTATGCTTGTTTATGACCACCACCCATGTAGCGCATAGTCATTTTACCGCTGTTGTTACGTCCTCCCGATCTTGTGTTGGCTGATTCAACCAACGTTTTTTCAGGAACGTTTGTTGTGATATCTGAGTTAGATACATCAACCCGGAAGCGGGTACCCGGCGTAACCGGTTTAAATCTTTTAACTGCCATCTTCTTATTTATATACCGCTATAAAAATCTATTACCTCTCCGCTTTTCAACGTAATGATCGCTTTTTTGTAAGTAGCTGCACGTCCTGAAACGGCGCCTGCCTTAGTATTGCGGGTCTTTAGTTTTCCAACGTATTTCATAGTGTTTACGGCTTTCACGGTAACACCATACATAGCCTCAACGGCCCCTTTGATCTGAATTTTGTTAGCCCTGTGATCCACTTTGAATGCGTAACGGTTTAGCTTTTCAGTTAAAGCTGTTACTTTTTCAGTAAGTAGGGGTTTCTTTAAAATTTCCATAATTACTTAGCTAATGCTTCCTCCAAAGTTTTAAGTGCGCCTGTAGTTAAAATCAGCTTGCCTGCATTCAACACATCATAAGTGTTTAACTGTTCGGCAAGGATAACTTTAGTTTTCTTCAGGTTTCTGCTTGATAAATACACATTGTTATTTGCAGCGCCTAATACTAAAAGTGTTTTTACATCACTAACATTAAGATCTGCGGTTAGCTGTATATAGCTTTTTGTTTTGATCGCGTCAAAAGTAAAATCTTCTACAACTACTATGCTGCTGTCCTGCGCTTTGTATGATAAAGCTGATTTGCGGGCCAGTACTTTCAGTTTCTTGTTTAACTTGAAACTGTAATCGCGGGGCTGCGGACCGAATACACGGCCACCACCATTAAACAATGGTGATTTTACGCTGCCGGCACGGGCGCCGCCGGTACCTTTTTGCTTATATAATTTGCGGGTTGAACCTGCAATTTCGTTACGCTGTTTTGCTTTGTGTGTACCCTGACGCTGGTTAGCTAAAAACTGCTTAACATCAAGATAGATCGCGTGATCGTTTGGTTCGATACCGAATACGGATTCAGGAAGTTGCACCTTGGCACCTGTTTCTTTACCTGATACATTTACTACGTTAACTTCCATCTTATTTATCCACTATTACGTATGAACCCTTAGCTCCGGGGATGGAACCTTTAACTACCAGCAGATTTTGCTCTGCATAAACCTTAATCACCTGCAAGTTTTGAACTTTAATACGGGTGTTCCCGGTTTGACCAGCCATGCGCATACCTTTGAATACACGTGAAGGCCATGACGATGCGCCCATTGAGCCCGGTGCACGCAAGCGATTGTGCTGACCGTGAGTTTGCATACCCACACCCGCAAAACCGTGACGCTTTACTACACCCTGGAAACCTTTACCTTTTGAAGTACCAACCACATCCACATAATCGCCGATCTCAAAGATGTCAACTGTAACAGTGTCGCCTAAGTTTTTTTGATCTTCGAAAGTTTTGAATTCAACCAGTTTACGTTTTGGGGTAACACCGGCTTTCTGGAAGTGACCTTTTAGAGGGCCTGTAGTATGCTTGTCTTTTTGCTCACCATATGCCAGCTGAACTGCTGCATATCCATCTGTATCAACAGACCTGATCTGTGTTACAACACAAGGGCCAGCTTCGATTACTGTGCAGGGAATGTTCTTTCCTGCTTCGTCGAATATGCTGGTCATACCTACTTTTTTACCAATTATTCCTGACATTTCTATATTTGTTTGTGTCCATCGAAGCAGTAGGGCTTCGTTCAAGACGTATTATCCCCCGTTAAGGGACGGCAAAGATAGCAACTTTAGATTAATTGTCAAATAGTTAGTAAGTTATTTTTTCATAAATTTTTTAAGAGGGGATTTTGGGGTGGTTTGAGGGGATTGATTAGGTTTTATTGTGAAGTAGAGAATTCAAGAAAACTCGAAAATCAGCTTACATCGACATTATTTAACATTTGCGTTTCGAGCAGCCATTGGATAATTGCAAGTTTTCCAATTTGTAAAATCTCAATCCTGGTAATAAACTCCAATTCCGTCTCCTGTTTAGGGAGATTTGCGTAAAGATTTTCTGTCTTTAATCTTTGACCTGTATGTACGATTTTAGACCGTAACGAATAATAAGCATTAAATTTCTTTTTATTATCGGGAGTATCTCCAATATACTTTAATAAGTATTCCCTATACTTTCTTGCCACGCTATACTTTAGCTGACCACAAACGGGACATTTTTCTGCTTCGGCATCCCTATATTCCAAATTTACCATTGTTTCCACGGATGTAAAGGAAGCTAACAGAGAAAGGGTTTGCATTTGAGTCCGCATTTCCATTGCAGAAACCGAATAATAAATGGCCGAATCGAGTACGGCCTGTACATCTTTCGAAGCTCTAAAATATGAGTTTAGCCCAAGATGGATCGTTTTAGGAAAAGTGATTTCTCTTTGATTATCATAATCAAAATTTGGGTTTATCAAATAGTAAGGGAAATGTTCAATAAAACTCACTTCTGGCACAATTGGCTTTGAAAATTCAGATATTTGAAATTTACCGGCCATCTGTGGCCAGTGAAAATCAGGCATAATCCAATAAGTTAACCAATCATCCGCTTCATCGCCAGGGTCATCATGAAAAACAGGCATTCCCCAACTGCCGGTTAAATCCGTGTATCGAAAAAATATATGATTGGTAAATGTTGTCAGTAAGGAAAGTATTTTATCTTGTTTTGTAAATTTAGTAGCTGTATCCGAAAAAGATTCCTTCAGTATTTCGTATTCAACTTCAACTTCTATTCTTTCATCATCTGTTGTCCAATATTCTAATATTATCGGAAAATGCTGTTGAAGATTTGATCGCGGCATACCATCGAAGTCAGCCGGATAAATCTGAAAGATATCGTCATATCTAAAAAATCCTTTAAGAGGTGTTTTGGTAAAAATTATTTCCTTGTAATATTTTTTTATCATTAGGATTTTGAAACTTTCTAATTAACTTTTAACATAATTTACTTTAATTAAAATCTTTTGAGTTAACGATGGGCGTTATCGCTCATCATCCGTAACTTTGTTTGGCTCAGAATTTAGAAACAACAGAATTTGTTCGGTTTTTATAATCATTAGTATATGAAGCGTTTTATTATCCTATTTTTATTGATCAAAATCTCAACGAGTGCATTTTGCCAAACACAAAGCTACAGTAAATTAGAAAATCAATTGAATTTGCTATACAAAAACAATGTCACGGGCAAACTAAAATACATTTTCATCAATAGATTTAATAAATCGATCGATATATCCGGATTTCAGGTAGTACTTGACAGCGTTCAAGCCACTTATTACTTTGACAATACTGCGAAAGCAATTTACCAAAACAAAGTTGAAATTGAGTGTGTAAGTAACGGCAGTAGAAATTGCCTAAAAAATGCAATAAACGGAGATAGTTCCGGGCTTTCTATACCTTTTAAAAACAAATCAGCTTGCTATGAATTTATTAATATTTTATCTGAAATTAAGGAATTAATGGACAATCATTGATTGACCAATTCCAAAATTTTGTCAATTTGATCCTCTTCAAATAAGTATGCATTGTCTGAAATAAGTTCCCCTCTCGCGCGAGAATGCAGCTCAGGCCAAAAGAGGTGGCATGTTTATAACTGTTTCAATTGTGCTTAGTTTCCCTCGCCTTGTTGGCGTTGTCACCAACAAACCGTAAATTTTGTCTGAATCAGAATTAACAGAATGTATAAGGGTTAGGATGAAATATTTCTTCGATCAATTAAACATGGAACAGTTTAACAATTGCAATCATAGCTGCGAGTTGCCCCACCCAAAATATAAACATCCATTTAATGATGGACAACTTAAAAAGTGCCAAATCTTTTTTGAGAACTAACTTATTCATAAACACATTTGAAATTTTACGGTAAATATAC
>JBIOHE010000270.1:0-5959 GCA_044448725.1 Sphingobacteriales bacterium
CTTTAAATATTAAGTTTTTAGTAAAATATTTTCTCTTTGATTAAAGCCATAACACTCAAAAGAAAATATTGTTTTTGTTAGCAGGAAGGTTTAGAAATCAGATTTGATCTGCAATAAAAAAAGCACCGCCCCCAAAACGGAAGCGATGCTTTTGAAATAACCGTAGCCGACCCTGTTATTACTCTTTCACAATAAATACCCTGGTGTGGTCTTCATCATAAACGTGGATCTCTTTTTTTACCACTTGTTTGTTGGCAATAACTTCGATGGTGTAATCGCCGTTGGCCAGTTGGTTAAGGATATAGCCCTTTTCCATTTTTTTGAAGGATGGCAGGGCGTCCTTGTAGATCACATTTTGATCCTGATCGTAAATCATTACGATGGCTTTTTTAGCTTCAGTGTTTTCCACTTTTACCTCAATACCTTTATGTGAGGGCAGGGACGAAAAAGTGATCTCAGCTTTTGATGCGGGAACTACAGAGCCGTCGGCTTTTGCGGCGGTTGCGGCAAAAAGGCCGGTGCTTGCTAATAAGAATAATGCGGTTAATTTGATGGAAGTTTTCATGAATTTTACTTTTAATGTTTTATTTAATTATTGTTTCTTTTGTTTCAATAACCAAAGGAACAATTACTTTAAACACTAAAAAAATCAAATAGACGACCGGCTTTTATCAATAGACCAAGGATAAATCCTGATCGTTAAACCATCATAAAGCATTTATAATTAACACAATATGCTTTTAGTCGGTTAAAAACAAGCCTCGATGGATAGAATCCTGCTGTTGGTCGGCTACCCGCTTGTTTTTGAGGGCTTGGCTGATAAAACTGACGATAGATATTGATAGGCCAAAAGGGATTTGAACCAGGTACATATTAAACCAATGCAAAATCATAGTGATTAAAACCAGTATGATTTATCAATCAGTTAACACCAGCTTTACCTTGCAGGCTTACCTTTGCGGCGAGTAATTTTCAAAAGATCAGTTTAGTTAGTTAATTAAGCCGGTTTGTGCAAACAGGCCGGCTTTTTATGTTATAAAAGGCTAAATTACTTTTTCTACTATCTTATAGTCAAAGCCATTTTTTGAAAACAATTCATCTGTTTCCGAAAACCCTGCTTTCAGGTAAAATCCAAGGGCTGTTACCCTTGCATTACACCAAATCCTTGTGCCGCCGTTTTCCTGCGCGTAATCCGTAATGTATTGTAATAACCTGTTACCGATCCCCATTTTTTGCAGCGATGCGTCAATGGCCAGCTTACGAAACTGGAAATCGGCGCCATTTTGAAACAGCGAAACAACCCCGGCAAGCTTAACATCCTTAAATACGCCGAAATGGGTGCCGTAGGTATCCTCATCCATTTCCATTTCAAACAGTTTTTTGGAGGGGTACAATACATCCCGGCGTAATCGCCAGGTTAATTCGGGGGTAATTTGTTCTATTGAGAGCATAAAGCGGAAAGCACAAAGCTAAAAGCTTTTTTGACTTATAACGAAACCGGAGTAGTCAGAAGCTTTTTTATTTCTTGCTTTGTGCTTTTGGCTTTCCGCTTTTGGCTCACAAAGGGATATTCCCATGTTTCTTCCTCGGGTTATTCACTACTTTATTTTCCAGCATTTTAAAGGCATGGATAAGTTTCAGCCTGGTTTCTGAGGGTTCAATTACTTCATCAATAAAGCCACGCTCGGCGGCCCTGTAAGGGTTGGCGAAAATGTCCGAATACTTCAGCTCCATTTCCTTCCATTTAGCTTCTTTATCTCCGGCAGCATTGATCTCCCGTTTAAAAATGATTTCGGCTGCACCTTTTGCGCCCATCACGGCAATCTCTGCCGATGGCCAGGCATAGTTCATGTCGGCGCCTATGTGTTTGGAGTTCATTACATCATAAGCCCCGCCGTAAGCTTTACGGGTAATCACCGTGATACGCGGCACTGTGGCTTCACAAAATGCATAGAGCAGTTTGGCGCCGTTGGTAATAATGGCATTCCATTCCTGGTCGGTGCCCGGTAAAAAGCCCGGTACGTCTTCAAACACCAGCAACGGGATATTAAAGCTATCGCAAAAGCGTACAAAGCGTGCGCCTTTGGTTGATGAATTTATATCAAGTACACCTGCCAGAAAAGCCGGCTGATTGGCAACAATCCCAATGCTGCGGCCTGCCAGCCTGGCAAAACCTACTACAATATTTTCGGCAAAATCTCTATGCACCTCTAAAAATGACCCGGTATCGATCACATGATCGATCACCTCCCTGATATCATAAGGCTGGCTGGCATTTTCCGGCATCAGGTTATTCAGTTCAGGCCTTAATTCATTTTTGGCTTCGTAAGGCAAAGCCGGGGCCCTGTCTTCGCAATTTTGCGGCATATAGCTTAACAGCTTTTTCACATGCTGAATGGCTTCAATCTCATTGGCACAGGCAAAGTGCGTTACACCCGATTTAGTGGCATGGGTGGTTGCCCCGCCTAATTCTTCGGAAGTAACCACCTCGTGTGTAACGGTTTTCACCACATTGGGGCCGGTTACAAACATGTACGAAGTGTTTTCAACCATCAGAATAAAATCGGTAATGGCAGGTGAATACACCGCGCCGCCCGCGCATGGCCCCATAATGGCAGATATTTGCGGCACCACGCCTGAGGCCATGGTGTTTTTATAAAATATATCGGCATAACCGCCAAGCGATACAACGCCCTCCTGTATCCTTGCGCCGCCGGAGTCGTTTAAGCCAACAACGGGAGCGCCGTTTTTCATGGCAAGGTCCATTATTTTGCAGATCTTCTCCGCATGGGTTTCCGAAAGCGATCCGCCAAAAACAGTAAAGTCCTGAGAGAAAACATATACCAGCCGGCCATTTACAGTTCCGTAACCGGTTATCACCCCATCGCCGGGATATTTTTCTTTTTCCATCCCAAAATCGGTAGAACGATGCGATACCAGCATACCTATCTCCTGGAATGAACCCTCATCCATCAAAAAATGAAGGCGCTCACGGGCTGTAAGTTTTCCTTTTTTATGCTGACTTTCAATCCGTGTTTTGCCGCCTCCCAAATTGGCTTCTTCACGCTTTTGTTTTAATAATTTCAGTTTATTATCCACAATGATGGTTTATTAATGCAAGATGGTAAAATTAGGTGAAAATTCAGAGATTGTGGATTAATTGTCCATAGTTGATGATCCATAGACCATAGCAAAGATTTAACGGGAATGAGGTATTTTACTTCCAAAACAGCCATGGTCTATGGATCATCGACTATGGACATTCATAATAATCATATAAAACAGCTTAATCAGTGGTTCAGATTTTGTAAATTCGGACTTTTAAAACATACATTGACAACTTACCATATCATAACCATACTTATACTTTTAACAGCGGTTTTTGCTTATATAAACGACCGCTGGATAAAATGGCCACCAACCATAGGTGTTATGGTAATTGCGCTGATCTCATCTGTTTTGATCGCTATTGTTGGGCTTTTGGAACCAGGGCTCACTTCGGGAATTTTAGGAGTGATAGCAAATATTAATTTCGGGCAGGTGCTGATGAAGATCATGCTCGGGTTTTTGCTTTTTGCGGGCGCATTGCATATCGACGCCAAAAAGCTGCGCAGGCAAAAATGGCCCGTGATACTGCTGGCTACAGCAGGCACATTTATTTCGACCTTTGTGGTGAGTTTGATGGCTTTTTACCTGTTCCGGCTTTTTAACCTTCCGATCCCCTATATCTGCTGCCTGCTATTTGGAGCTCTTATTTCCCCTACCGACCCTATTGCGGTAATGGGCATACTTAAGCAGGCCGGCATACCAAAAACATTGGAATTGAAAATATCAGGCGAATCGCTTTTTAATGATGGTGTGGGTGTAGTTATTTTTCTGACCATACTGGAAGCAGCAGTAAGCGGCGCCGGAACGTTTTCATTTGGCAAAACGCTGATACTTTTTGCGAGGGAAGCGGGTGGCGGCTTGCTGTTTGGCACGGCATTGGGGTACCTGGGTTATTTTGTAATCAAATCAATTGATAATTACAGGGTAGAGGTTTTAATTACCCTTACCATGGTGATGTGCGGCTATACACTGGCCGATTATTTACATTTATCGGGCCCGCTGGCCATTATCATGGCCGGGATCATCTTTGGTACCAAGGCAAAAGAAGCCGGCTTGTCTGAAATATCAAGAGATTACCTGATAAAATTCTGGGACCTGCTCGATGAAATATTTAATGCCATCCTGTTCCTGCTGATCGGCCTCGAAATGCTGGTGATAAAAGTGAACCCCACCATTATGCTGGTTGGCCTGTTTATGATCGTTTTGGTTTTACTGGCGCGGTATGTTTCCGTATCGGTGCCGGTTATATTTTTGCGATTATGGATAAAGTTCGAAAAAAATGCAGTTTTGATGTTAACCTGGGGCGGCTTGCGAGGCGGCCTGTCAGTGGCTATGGCGTTATCTTTACCAAAAGCGATGCACCGTGATGAGTTTGTGTTGATCACCTATATCATTGTCGTGTTTTCCATTATTGTACAGGGCTTAACTATCGGGAAACTTGCGCGGAAGTCTCAAGTCTGAAGCCAAAAGTCTGAAGTCAGGAGTCGCAAGTCAGGAGTCAAGTTAGGTTAATTAGTGATGGCAGAGCAACCTTATCTTATCTTTCGGACTTTCGGACTTTTCGGACTTTCGGACTATTGAAACTAATCTCTAACCTCCAATCACTGATCTCTAACTACAATTTCGCCCGCGAAGATAAAACAACCACACTCGCACCCATTATTGCAATAAACAAAAATGAGGCCTGCAATGTGGCTAAACCGGCTATAAAACCTATCACCGGCGGACCAACAAGGAAGCCTACGAACCCGATAGTTGATACAACAGTGATTGCAACCCCCGGCGACATTTCCTTTGATTTCCCGGCAGCGCTATATACCATGGGCACTACAGCGCATACCCCCACGCCTACCAATAAAAATCCGGCAATAGTTGTATAAAAATAGGGTAGAAAGGCAGCTATGAGCAGGCCTGCCGCAGTTAACGAGCCGCTAACCTGTAAGGTGCGTTTCAGGCCGTACCTGTGGGCGAACCTATCCGCAAAAAACCACCTGCCGGCAGCCATTGTTGACATAAAAGCGGCAAAGCCAACACCTACCAAAGAGGGCGGCGCGAGTACCACTTTTTTAAAATAAATGTTACTCCAGTCAAACATTGCACCTTCACAGATCATGGAGCAAAAGGCAATTGTTCCTAATGTGAATAATGGAATAAACAGCTTGATTATTGTTTGAAAAGTTACAGACGATGAGGAAGATTTTTTAGCGCCGCCTGCATCATCATAAAGATATCCTGAAGATATAAATACCCCAATAGATAATACTACCAAAATAGCAATGAAATGATGAAAAGGGCTAACTCCGTGGCCAATCATAAAAATACCTATGCCTGCACCTGTAAACCCTCCAAGGCTCCACAAACCATGAAACGAAGCCATGATAGGCTTACTATACAAACTTTCGACAGCTACGGCTTGTGTGTTTACCGAGATATTAATTGTGTTGCCTGCAAAACCATAACAAAAAAGACTTATTATTAATTGGAATGTATTTTGCGATAACCCTAAACTTACCAGTGCGAAACCGTAAAACATTACCGCGCCAAGCAGCAGCTTTTTGCTCCCGATTTTCGTGATGATCCAACCTGAAAAAGGAAGAGAACACATTAAACCAACCGGGAGTGAAAAAAGCACGGCGCCTAAAGCGGCATAAGAGAGCCCCATGGTGTGCTGTATCGTTACAATCCTGGATGTCCAGCTGGCAAAGCATAACCCTGCCATAAAAAACATCGCCCCTACTGCTATGCGAAGGGTGGTTTTATGTATAGTTACCGGCTTAATAGTGGTGTCCATTTATCCATTTTTTCAACTTAGTGTACGAACAACACTAAGTTGCTTTACACAAATATAAGC
>JBIOHE010000271.1:0-5947 GCA_044448725.1 Sphingobacteriales bacterium
CTACTGATTTGGGCGATAAAGACATTTATCAGGCTGCGCTGAAAGGCAGTATCCTGAAATTGCTGCCTTCGGTTAATATTGTCGATATTACCAATAGCGTTGCGGCTTATAATATTCAGCAGGCTGCATTTATTTTAAAGAACAGTTTTTACTACTTCCCCGACGCTACCGTTCATTTGATCGGCATCGATACCGTTTTTAATTCGGAAACCAGGTACCTTGCTGTAAAATACAGGAACCACTTCTTCGTAGGGGCCGATAACGGCATATTTTCGCTGATGTTTGACAAAGATCCCGATGAAATAGTGGAAATAAGCATCATGCAGGACCTTAAATTTCTGCACTTCCCGCTTGCTGATATTTTTGTTAAAGCAGCCTGTCACCTTGCACAAGGCAAGCCGTTAAGTGAAATAGGGATACCTGTAAACAGCATTGAGAAAAAAATGAACCTGCAGCCCGTTGTAGAAAAAAACCTGATAAAAGGCGCCGTTATTTATATTGATTCGTTCCAGAATGTAATTACCAACATCACCAAAGATTTTTTCAACACCATACAACGGGGCCGTCGTTTTAAGCTCTCGTTTAAACGCAACGAAACCATTGATCACCTGAGCTGGCATTATAACGAAGTGCCCGAAGGTGAAAAATTATGTCTGTTCGGGATCAGCGACCATCTGGAAATTGCTATTAACAAGGGGAATGCCAGCGGTTTATTAGGTTTAAATTTAGGGGATAGTGTGGTGATTGCTTTTTTAGAGGCATAAAACCATTTTGGTTGCCCGATGTTGTGTCCAATACCGAAAAACAAATACCCGGATGAAAAAAAACGTGCTGATCATTCTTTTTTGCTGCTCAGCTGCCATTGCATTCGCACAGGCAAAAAGTGACTCCCTCGCCTACCAGCTTGAACGCGCGAAAATAAACGCCATGCTGGCACAACGGACACTAAAATTTGGTCAGTATGATCAGAGTCTGAGTATGCATACCGGTATTTTTGGGTTTCAAACAAAAAAGGACATCCGCCGGTCCAACGATATTTTAATGGATATTGTAAAAACCGATGACAGCATTTACCGGGAGCTAAAAATACTGTTTGATTACACGGTATTCCAACGGACACAGGTGCAGGATCACAGCAAAGAAGCCATAGAAAGCAACCTTGGTTATATGACCACAATTAACAAGCTGCGCAAGCAGGTTGACCTGTTGAAAGCAGATGCAAACGCGCAGCAAACGCGGGACGGCAAGACGCAAGGCTTGTTAATTGTAATTTTGGTAATTATGCTGCTGTTTATTTTTTACATGGTTTCGGGAAAAAGAAAACGCAGCACCTGACCTTTATTTTTCAGACTGTATTGTATTCTTTTGGCTAAAGCCGGATTTGATTTTTAACTTTATCCGTTGGCATTCAGTTGCCACTTCAATACACTTTTTAAAATCTTTTTTCATTACCATCGTCATATATTTTAAACAAGTAAATACATAACAAACATACATGGCCAGAAAGCGACTGAACAGCAGCAATGCTCCCGAAATAGAACTACCAAAAGCAAAGTTAAACCGGGAAACTTTAAACAAGGTTTCCCATTTACTTTCATACATTAAACCCTACCGCAGCAAATTTATAGCTGCTTTGTTTTTCCTGTTTTTATCGAGCCTGGTTGGTCTGGCGTTTCCAACATTTATCGGTGCGCTGATCGATACAGCGCTGGGCAAGCATCCAAAAGGTTTTTTGCCGGCATCGATACAGGGCATATTATTAGTCGCTTTTATCGTTTTATTTTTCCAGGCAATCGTTTCGTTCTTCAGGATACTTTGGTTTGTGAATGTTGCAGAAAGATCGTTGGCCGACATCCGCAGGGATACTTATTTTAAACTCATAACCCTATCCATGAATTTCTTCTCGAACCGCCGGGTTGGGGAACTTAACAGCCGCATTTCAGCAGATCTTTCACAAGTACAGGATACCCTGACGACGACATTCGCCGAAATAATCAGGCAATTTGTACTATTGGTCGGCGGGATCATTTTCATGGCCATCATATCAAAAAAATTGGTTTTCGCTTTGCTGATTATCCTGCCTGTTTTAATTGTTGCTGCCATTTTTTTCGGGCGGTTTATCCGGAAAATTTCAAAACAGGCCCAGGACAAGCTGGCCGAATCAAATACCATTATCGAAGAAACTTTACAAGGGATAGCTAATGTAAAAGCCTTTGTTAACGAGGCTTTTGAGGCCGGCCGCTATGGTAAAAACATAAGGGAAGTTGCTGATATCGCTATTAAAGGCGCAAAATACAGGGGGATGTTTGTTTCGTTTATTGTACTTTGTGTATTTGGTGCGATCCTTGCGATAGTTGGTTACGCCTGCTTACTGGTAAGCAGCCACGAGATCACTATTGGCGAGCTGATGAAATTTACTATTTACGCCACCTTTATGGGCAGCGCAATGGGCAGCTTCCCCGACCTGTATGCCAATCTGCAAAAAACAGTCGGCGCCAGCGAACGTGTACTTGAAATATTAGCCGAAGAAGGCGAAGAGGTGTCTATTTACGAAAAGGATAATATTATTAAACAAAAAATTGAAGGCAATCTTTCATTTTCAGATGTGGTGTTTGCGTATCCATCACGGCCCGAAATTGAAGTACTGAAGGAAGTTTCTTTTGATGCGGCTGCGGGCCAAAAAGTGGCAATTGTGGGGCCAAGTGGCTCGGGTAAATCGACTATGGCGGCATTGATCCTTCAATTTTATCATCCTCAAGGCGGCGCCGTATTATTTGATGGCAGGCCGTCATCTGATTATACGCTAACAGATATCCGCAACCAGGTAGCGATAGTTCCTCAGGATGTATTACTTTTCGGCGGCACAATACTGGAAAACATTGCCTACGGCAAACTTAGCGCCACAAAAGATGAAATTATACAGGCAGCCCAAAGAGCAAATGCCCACCAGTTTATAATGTCGTTCCCAGAAGGTTATGATACCGTTGTGGGCGAACGCGGGGTTAAACTTTCCGGCGGGCAACGGCAGCGGATTGCTATTGCAAGGGCTTTACTTAAAAACCCATCTATACTGATCCTCGATGAAGCAACCTCATCGCTTGATTCAGAATCAGAACGCCTCGTGCAGGAGGCGCTTGAAGAACTGATGAAAAACCGCACGTCCATCATTATCGCTCATCGCCTGTCAACCATTCGCGAGGCAGATAAGATCATCGTACTCGAAAAAGGTAAAATTATTGAAAGCGGCAACCATCAGGAACTGCTCAGTAATGAACAGGGGCTTTACCGGTATTTGAGCGGGCTTCAGTTTGAGGTGGGATAGTCTCAAGTCAACAGTCTTTAGTCTAAAGTCACAAGTTGAATCTTTTCCTTTTTTTATTCAGGACTTCAGACTAAGCGCCAATTAATGAGTGACACAACAATAGGTTTTCGTTTATCCGGACCATAACCCGTAGCGTAGGATTTTTAGATTGCCTTGATTAGTAATTATCCAATCCAATAATCATGTAAATCAAGGTTCAAACAATTATCCAATAACCATAAGCGAAATTTTCCGTATAAATAGTCTATATTTATTCGAATGAAACTCCGCTGCAACCATCTTATTATCATTATTTTATTATTTTTAAGCGATTGTACCAATACTGATTCAAATGCTGACCGTACCGCATTTAAGAATATATCTGTCATCGGCCCTGATACTACCCGCATAAGCGCCGTCAACCAGCCGCCCATAAATGTTATCCGTCCTGGCGCCCCTACCCCGTTAAAAAACATGTTCGGCATTAACGCTTACGAGTGGAATTTCCTCGAAAACCCGGTACTCCCCAATGACCGGAAACACATCTTTGAGGACAAGATGTCGCTGATAAAAACTTTCAGCGGGGTAAGGCATTACCTTAACTGGGACCGCATTGAAAGCACCAAAGGGGAATATACTTTCAACCCCGCGTTTAACGGCAACTGGAATTATGATGTAATTTATCAGCGCTGTAAACAGGAGGGCATTTTGGTACTGGTTGATTTAAAAAATATGCCTTTATGGATGGTAAATACTTATCCGGCCAGCTCGCGCGACAATGAAAATGCTCCGGTTCCTTACGCTGCGCGTTTGAGCGACCCGGCATCATACGCCGACCAGGCGCGGGCCGCTTTTCAGTTTGCCGCCAGGTATGGTTACAATAAAAATATCGATAAATCGCTGATAAAAGTTGTCACCAGAAAACGCTACCCCGACGATATACCCAATACGCCAAATATTGGCATAGGCCTGATAAATTACATAGAATGTGGCAACGAGCGCGACAGGTGGTGGGGCGCAGATGAAACACACCAGAACCCGGAGGAATATGCGGCAAATATGTCGGCTTTTTACGATGGCGACATGGGCAGGCTGGGGCCGGATGCAGGCGTAAAAACCGCCGATCCTGATATGCAGGTTGTTATGGGCGGTTTGGCGTCGGCGGATATTAATTATGTGCAGCGGATGATTAACTGGTGCAAAAAATACCGCGGGTTAAAAAAAGACGGCAGCGTAAATCTTTGTTTTGATGTGATCAATTATCACCTGTATTCAAACGACGGCGATGTACGGACACATAAACGCCCCCATACCGGGATAGCACCGGAAATATCGAACGATGGCGGTATCGCCAGTGCCTTTGTGAAGCTGGCCAACAGTTTGCCGCAGCATCCCGAAGTTTGGCTCACCGAAACAGGCTATGATATTAACCCCGAAAGTTATCAGAAGGCGGAAGCCATCGGCAAAAAAACCGTACTCGAAAACCAGGCGGACTGGATATTGCGCAGTTCGCTGCTGTATATTCGTTTCGGCATAAAACGCCTGTTCTTTTACCAGCTTTTTGACGACCATGCCGGAGGAACCACCCAGTATGCCACGTCGGGCCTCGCTGAAGGCATTAAACGCCGTCCGGCATCCGACTATATTCTGCAAACCAGCAAGCTGATGGGCGATTATAATTATATAAAAACCATCAGCCGTGACCCATTGGTTGACCAATTCCAGTTGGGCAATAAAACCATGTATATTTTGATGATCCCCGATGAAACCGGGCGAACAGGTAGTTATACCCTCGATTTAGGCAAAGCCAAACACGCCAATATTTACCACCTTAAAATCGGCGCCGACGTTATGGATAAAATCCAGATGAACACTGTAGATGGGAAATTAAAAATCGTGGTGACGGAAACGCCGGAGTTTGTGGAAGGGGTGGTGAAATAATTGTTTACATCGTAGGAGACGCGATGCATCGCGTCTAAAACCATGCATAATGTACATTGCATATTCGGAGACGCAAAGTATTGTGTCTCTACGCCCCCAATGCGCATGATGCAAAACATTGTTTTTCAAATATTTTCCCGATTTATTTTTTAAATCAATTTCTATAATTATATTGGTCACTGATTAAATCTTATCAACAAACAACATGGAAAATTCCCTTTCAGCTTCAATTACACCGATTGAGCAATGTGCTGCCTGCAACGTTCAGGTATTAAATGATGATGAATATTGTTCAAATTGCGGGTATCCGTTGAAAGGTGCGGAGCAGGAGCAGAAAGATTTCATTCTGAAAAAGGATTTTGCCAATATTGATATAGCAGGGTTTGATAAACGCATTAAAAAAGCCGGCAACACCCTTTATTACCTGGCATTCTTTTTTATTTTCGGTGGCGTGATTGTCTTTTTTCTAAAGAAAAATAGTCCTGACGTGCTCGCAATGATACTCCCGAATTTAATATTAACTGTTGTTTTTTTAGTGTTGGGATGGTATAGCCGGAAAAAGCCGCTTGCTTGTATCGTATCCGGATTATGTTTGTATATAATCACCCTGTTATTGATCTATATAAATAATGACTATCCGCTTTGCTAAATAATTTAGTATATTAGCGGTATGAAGCTATCAGAATTTTTCAAGCAGTACGGAGA
>JBIOHE010000272.1:0-5944 GCA_044448725.1 Sphingobacteriales bacterium
ACAGGATGCTCCTGCGGAGCGATAAGCGCTTGAACGCCCCGACTCCAGCGGAGTCGCGTGTTTATAGATCAGAAAAATGGAAAATTCAGGCTCCAGAAGAGCCTCCTTGGGATTTCAATGTTTTAAAAGCGATTTCCCTGCACATATCATTTACACACAATTAAATTTCACCTCAACCTTTGTATATTGCCGCCCCTTAACAAAAACATATTATGAAATTGAAATTTGCCGGCACCGGACTTCTTCTATTGATTGTGGTTTCTTCCTTTGCGCAAGGCATGCGCGGATCAAAAAATGACAATGATTCCATATCATCCAATTACCGGCCATCGGATTTGTTTTCACCTTCGTTTTATAGCGAAAAGGGAAGCGAATTTCATTCGGCCAATGGAGCCCCGGGTGCAAAATACTGGCAAAACCGGGTTGATTACGTGTTAAAAGCGACCATCGATACCAACACAAATACGCTTACAGCCACAGAAAAAATCAGCTATATCAACAACAGTCCCGATGCTTTGCAATTTTTATGGCTGCAGCTCGATCAGAATACCTATAGAAAAGACGCGCGTTCAAATTTTTCAACAGGGTTTGCACCTGCTCCCAATGAGCACACAGATGGTTACCAGATTGAATCGGTAGCAATTAACCATGGCGATGTAATACAAAAAGTTGAATTTAGTATTACAGATACCCGCATGCAGATCCGCCTGCCAAAAGCGATTTTGCCGAAGGGTGGGGCAGTCAGTTTGATCATAAAATATAAATATACTATCCCTGGTGCTTTTGGTAACCGCACCGATTTTTTTGGGACAAAAAATGGAAAGATTTACGAAATAGCCCAATGGTTCCCACGGATGTGCGTGTACGATGATACCCGTGGATGGGATACCCTGCCATTTTTAGGGCCCGGCGAATTTTACCTCGAATATGGCGATATTGATTATAATATAACAGTACCCGCAGATATGATTGTGGCTGGTTCGGGCGAATTGCTGAACCCGCAGGACGTGCTTACCGCCAAACAAATTGCCCGGTTGGCTGAAGCCCGTAACAGCGATAAAACTGTAATGATCCGTAATGTGGATGAGGTGACCAGCCCATCATCCCGCCCGGCAACTAAGGGGACGCTTACCTGGCATTTTAAAATGCTGAATACCCGCGATGTTGCCTTTGGTGCGTCAAAAGCTTATGTATGGGATGCGGCAAGGGTTAATTTGCCGGAGGGTAAAAAATCGCTGGCAATGTCGGTTTACCCGGTTGAGAGTGCCGGTAATAACGCATGGGGCAGGGCTACGGAGTATTTAAAAAAATCGATGGAGTATTTCTCGGCAAAGTGGTTTGTCTATCCTTACCCGGTTGCAGTAAACGAGGCTGGTATGGCAGGCGGCATGGAATACCCCGGTATTGTGTTTGACGGCATTAATGATAAAGCCGGTGAGTTATATTGGGTTACCGCGCATGAGATCGGTCATAACTGGTTCCCGATGATTGTGGGCAGCGATGAGCGCCGTTTTGGCTGGATGGATGAAGGCTTTAATACTTTTATTGATATTTATGCCGCCGATGAGTTTAACCACGGTGAATATGCGCCAAAACGCGATGACGAATACGCCCCCGGGAAAGGTAACCCGGCGGAGGAAATAGTTCCGGTAATTGCCGATGCCGGTGCACCGGTAATTATGACCGCGGCAGATGCTGTTCCCGAAAAATACAGGCACCCGATCGTTTATTTTAAACCCGCTTTCGGTTTGGTTCTGTTGCGTGAGCAATTTTTAGGTAAAGACAGGTTTGACTATGCTTTCAGGAACTATATCCGCAACTGGGCGTTTAAACATCCGCAGCCTGATGATTTTTTCAGGTCGATGGAAAACGGCGGCGGTGAAGATTTGTCGTGGTTCTGGAAAGGCTGGTATTATAACAACTGGTCGCTTGACCTGGCGGTTGTTGATGCAAAATATGTGAATAACGACCCTAAAAATGGCATTCGTGTAACTATTGCCAACAAAGACAGGATGGCCATGCCCTGTAGCGTTGAAGTTAAGTTAAAAGACGGCAGCAGACAGCGTGTAAACCTGCCCGTTGAAACCTGGCTGCAAAACAAAGCGATTACTTTAATCATCCCAACTACAACGGCAGCTGAAAGCGTGACAGTTGACCCGGATGCGGTGCTGCCGGATGCGGATAGGAAGAATAATATGATGGTGATAAAATAGAGACGCAAATTGTAGAGACGCGATGCATCGCGTCTCCGGAAATGCCTCTCCGAACGGGTGGCCACATGCATGTTGGAGACGCGATGCATCGCGTCTCTACAATTTCATTAATTCCCTGTACAGTTTTTCTGTCGGCAAACCAACCACATTGGTATAAGAACCGTTTATCCTTTCAATACCAATCAAGCCTATCCGTTCCTGTATGCCGTAGGAGCCTGCTTTATCAAAAGGCTGGTATTTATTTACATAACTAATGATCTCCTCATCCGTCAGTTCACCAAAATACACCTCCGAAACATCATAAAAACTATGGTACTGATGTTTGTAAAGCAAACAAACGCCGGTAATCACCTGGTGCATCCTGCCGGATAGTAATTTCAGCATCTCTATGGCATGTGCCTTATCGTCGGGTTTGCCAAGGATTTGGTTATCTATACAAACGATGGTATCAGCAGTAAGTACAATTTCATCAGTAAGGGTTTCATCAAAAGCACAGGCTTTTTTTTCTGCTATGTAAAGCGCGATTTCTTCAGGACTTAAATTATCCGGGTACGATTCATCCACCTCTTTTAAAACAATTCGGAATTCAATATCCATCAGTCGTAAAAGCTCTTGCCTTCGCGGCGATTTGGATGCAAGGATTATTTTGGGGTTCATTTGTTCATTAGTTCACTGGTTCATTAGTCAACCAGTTTATTAGTAGGTTATTTTATTTAAAGTCAACTATAAGAGCGATTGCGATTGTCCGAAACGCTTGAGCTGCGTAATCCGTCTGTTAATCAATTCGTTTAGAAATATACACCAATGAACTAATGAACGGATGAACCAATGAACTAATCACCAGCTAAAGGCCTCCTCCGACATCCATTTGCCTTGTATCTTTAATACTTTTTCAATAATATCCCTGGCGCAGCCCCTGCCTCCGGGGAAAGGCGAAATGTATTTGCTTATGGCCTTAATTTCTTCAACAGCATCCGAAGGACATACGGGTAAGCCGGCTAATTGCATTGCTTCCAGGTCGGGGATGTCGTCACCCATATAAATAACCTTTTCCGGGAGGATATGCTTTTCTTCGAAGTAAATTTTTACCTTTTCCTTTTTGGTATGGATGCCCATATAAACATCCTTTACCCCCAGGCTGTTTAAGCGGTAAGCTGCGCTTTTTGAGCGGCTCCCCGATACTGTGCAAACGTTATAGCCGCATTTAACCGCTAATTGCAGGGCGTATCCGTCTTTTATATTAAAGGCGCGGCTTTGTTCGCCGTTCTCTGTTACAAAAACAGAACCATCGGTTAATACGCCATCCACATCAAAAATGAAAGTGGTTATGTCTTTTAGTTTATTCAGGAATGATTCCACAGATTTTATTTTATGATTGCACCGATTATTGTTTGAGATTACACCGATTTTGTTTGCGGCTACACTGATTTTTGAACATAATCACACCGATTATTTTCCTGCCCTGATCTTTGGCCGAAAATAGGGGTTTATAAGCATTAAATCAACAGAAACAATAACTTTGGCCGCTTCGGACTGCACAGATACAAAAATATATCGATCTTATTACAAAGAAAAAGAATGCAAACGATAAATCTTTAAACAATAATTATATGTTTGTACAATGCTAATAAAAGGGCAATCTTATTAGCCATTTACTATGGATCATTGACTATGGTCCATGGACTTTATAAACTATGAATATCCATACCATTGAAACTGGCTTTTTTAAATTAGATGGCGGCGCAATGTTTGGCGTTGTGCCAAAAACCATCTGGAGCAAAACCAACCCTGCGGACGCAAATAATTTGTGTACCTGGGCCATGCGCTGTTTGCTGATTGAAGATGAGGACCGGCTGATTTTGGTGGATACAGGTATCGGCAATAAACAGGATGAACGGTTTTTCAGTCATTATTACCTCCATGGGGATGCAAGTTTGGATAGCTCATTGAATGCGCTTGGTTTTAGCAAGGATGATATTACCGATGTTTTTTTAACCCACCTGCATTTTGATCATGTTGGCGGGGCTATAGTCAGGGAGAAGGAGAAATTAGTGCCTGCATTTAAAAATGCAACCTACTGGAGCAACAAGCAGCATTGGGATTGGGCGGTTTATCCGAATGAACGGGAAAAGGCCTCGTTTTTAAAGGAAAATATAATGCCTTTACAGGAAAGCGGGCAGCTGAAATTTGTTTCAACGGAAGATGGTGCCCGGTTCAGCGATAATATTCATATCCGCTTTGTTTACGGGCATACTGATGCGATGATGCTGCCACTGATTAATTACGGCGGCAAACAAATTTTGTACATGGCCGATCTGCTGCCATCAGTGGGGCATATACCGTTGCCTTATGTTATGGCTTATGATATGTTCCCGCTTAAAACGCTGACCGAAAAAAAGGTTTTCCTCAACGAAGCGGTTGAAAATAATTACATATTGTTTCTTGAACACGACCCGGTAAATGAATGCTGTACATTACAGCAAACCGAGAAAGGGGTGAGGGTTAAGGACACTTTTAAAATAGATGAATTATAGGTAAATATGCAATAAATTGTGCCCTTGAGACACGCAAAATGTAATATAATTTTTTTGTAAATATATGGTTCAAAGTATAAAATTAACAACAATTTTATACCTTTGCACGTTCAATTCTAAAACAAGAATCGAGGTTAATAATAAATGAGACAACTCAAAATAACGCAATCCATTACCAACCGTGAATCGCAATCACTTGATAAATATCTCCATGAAATTGGTAAAGTTGACCTAATTACTGCGGAAGAAGAAGTAATATTAGCTCAAAAGATCAGGGAAGGTGATCAGGCCGCTTTGGAACGTTTAACAAAAACAAACCTGCGTTTTGTGGTTTCTGTTGCTAAGCAATACCAAAACCAGGGCTTAACGCTGGGCGATTTAATAAATGAGGGAAACCTGGGTTTGATAAAAGCCGCTAAACGCTTTGACGAAACCAAAGGCTTTAAATTTATATCTTATGCCGTTTGGTGGATCCGTCAGTCCATTTTGCAGGCGATTGCCGAGCAATCGCGGATAGTGCGTTTACCATTAAACCAGGTAGGCTCATTAAGCAAGATCAGCAAAGCATTTTCGAAACTTGAGCAGGAATACGAACGTGAGCCTTCACCCGAAGAGCTTGCCGATATGCTGGAAACTACAGTTGATAAAATTTCTGATACATTAAGCAATTCAGGCCGCCATGTTTCTATGGACGCCCCCTTTGTACAGGGCGAAGAAAATACATTGCTTGACGTACTGGAGAACCAGGAGCCAAATACTGACTCGATATTAATAAATGAATCTTTATCCGAAGAAATAAAACGTTCGCTTTCAACCCTTACAGAGCGTGAGCGCGAGATTATCGTATTGTTCTTTGGTTTGGGTACCAATCATCCGCTTTCATTGGAAGAAATAGGGGAAAAATTCAACCTTACCCGCGAACGCGTAAGACAAATAAAAGACAAAGCTTTACAACGCTTGCGCCATACCTCAAGGAGCAAGATCCTGAAATCATATTTAGGATAAAAATTCCCTTCCCCAGTTTATTTTTCGGGTAATTCAGATTCGACAACTTTTTAAAAGTTGTCGAATCTAAGCTAATTGCCTATCCTTAATTAGCTGATAAGTGAAAACTTCATATAAATTCACTAATATTGATCAGTAAACCATTTTATTTTATGAAATATAAAATTGGTCGTTTCATAGACCCTTTAAGTG
>JBIOHE010000273.1:0-5863 GCA_044448725.1 Sphingobacteriales bacterium
CCCTTAATATTCATAACGATATACTTGCTTGATGTTTCCTATTTTACTTTAATCCACCCTGCATTTCATAATCCGAAACATATTCCAGGACCTATGATTAAATCAAATTTTAGCGTTACAAATTGGATTATTGTATTATTCCTGATTCATGCATTTGTTACATTTTATTTTGTAAATACCCGGTTTGTTTTCAGAAAAATTAAAACAATTCCAGATATTTCGAAACAAGATCAATTTATATCTGATTTTTTAACTCCAATGAAAAGGCTGACGAAAATTTCGATATGGGTAGTTGTAATTTTTTTTATACTAACAACAATTGTCGATATTGTTAAATATAGCAATGTACATTAAATCGTCATTATTAAATATTAGTTATCATATACTTAACTACCTTTTTATCAATTAATTATACATGAAAAAACTACTGATTATAACCATGATGCTGCTTGTCTCTGCAACCGCATTCGCCCAACAAACCGATACGGCCGCTATCAAACAAACCGTAAACACACTGTTTGACGCCATGCGCAAAGGCGACAGCACCATGCTGAGGTCTGTTTTTTCAAAAGACATGATCCTGCAAAGCATTTCAAACGATAAAGACGGGAAGGCGATCCTGTCTACCGAAAAAGCCGATGGTTTTGTTAAAACGGTTGGTACACCGCACATGGCGGTTTATGATGAACGTATCGTTTTCGGCACGATAAAGATCGACGGCGACCTGGCCAGCGTTTGGGCGCCTTACCAATTTTATCTTGGCGATAAATTCAGTCATTGCGGCGTGGATGTTTTCCAGCTGATGAAAACCGCCGACGGCTGGAAGATCATCTATATTGTGGATACAAGGAGGAAGGATAATTGCGTGGAGTAGAAAAATATTAGGTTTTCACTGCAATTCACATTTAGAGATGAGCTTCGAATATTCCTGAATTATCAGAAAGCGGTGTTTCTCAATCATGAGGCCATCGCGAAAGGAACTACATGGATTTCGGCTGACTTTTTTTCTGCTACCCATAAATCATACCCTTGCTGCATATTCATCCATAGTTGTGGCGTTGTATTTAGCGCCTTTGATAAACGAATGGCCATTTCGGCACTTATACCCATGTGTCCATTAACTAATTGTGATAATGTTTTACGTGCTATTCCTAAATTTTTTGCGGCCTGGGTAATGGTTATTTCCATTGGCTCCAGGTAAAGCCCATTTAAAATTGCGCCCGGATGTACCGGGGCCATACCTCGCTTTATCATATTTTAATTTTAATGGTAATCAATATAATCCACGTCGAAAGCATTCTCATTTTCAAACCGAAATATTAGCCTGTAATTGCCATTAACTTTTACGGACCAAAACCCAGATAATTCGCCTTTTAGCGGATGAAGACCCGAACCCGGAAAATTCATATCTTCAATCTTTACAGCATTATCAAGTAAAGTCAGAATCATTTTGATCTTAAGGATTTGAGCAGGTTGTATATTAGATGAATCATCTTTTTCCCACAACAATCGCAAGCCCTTATGCTGAATACTTTCAATCATTAATACAAATGTAACGTATTACGTAATAGGTTACAACGGTTGCTGAAATATTCTGTGAAAAAATAACATGAGTTATATAATGATTACCCAAACAGCAAACCAAAAACCTCTTCTATCCGGCTTACTATTTTTATATCAATATTGTAACGCGAAAGATCCATCCCTTTTTTATCGTGCCCGCCGGCGGGGAGGTTGTATTTGGAGATAAAGATCTGTTCAAAGCCCAGTTTCTGGGCTTCGGCAATGCGTTGTTCAATACGGTTAACTGCGCGTATCTCACCGGACAAACCTATTTCCCCGGCAAAGCAGGTTTTAAAAGATATCGGGATATCTTCATGCGAAGATATGATGGCGGCGGCAAGCCCGAGGTCTATAGCAGGGTCTTCTACCCTGATGCCGCCTGTTATATTTAAAAAAACGTCTTTGGCGCCAAGGTTAAAGCCGCAGCGTTTCTCCAGAACAGCCAGCAGCATGCTCATGCGCCTGGTATCAAAACCTGTAGCGGTACGTTGTGGGGTGCCGTAGGGCGAAGGGCTCACCAATGCCTGGGTTTCAATCATCATGGGCCGCATGCCCTCTAAAGTGGTTGAGATGGTGATACCGCTTAAAGGTTCGTCGCGTTGGGAAAGCAGTATTTCGGATGGGTTGGAAACCTCGCGCAATCCTTCTCCAAGCATTTCATAAATGCCAAGTTCGGAAGCAGAGCCAAAACGGTTTTTTACCGTGCGCAATATGCGGTAAACATGGTGCCTGTCGCCTTCAAACTGCAACACAGTATCTACCATGTGCTCCAGTATCTTTGGCCCGGCTATCATACCGTCTTTGGTGATATGGCCTATTAAAAACACCGGCGTTCCGCTTTCCTTCGCAAAGCGCAG
This sequence comes from Sphingobacteriales bacterium, assembly GCA_044448725.1. Taxonomy (GTDB): domain Bacteria; phylum Bacteroidota; class Bacteroidia; order Sphingobacteriales; family Sphingobacteriaceae; genus Mucilaginibacter. The sequence goes on from JBIOHE010000273.1 coordinate 2,421, forward strand.
CAATTCGGCAGTACATTCCCGCACCTGCGACACACTCCCCGGCGTTGATTCGATATGCGCCGAATGCAGGGTTTGAATAGAATCCACCACCACAATATCCGGTTGCAGTTCTTCTATTTGTTTAAAAATGTTTTGTGTGGATGTTTCTGTTAATATATAGCAATCTTTGCCAATCACGGATTTATTTATGCCAACTGCTAACTGCTCACTGCCAACTGCCAACTGCTTACTGCTCACTTCTGAAAGCCTTTCCGCCCGCATCTTTATCTGCCGCTCGCTTTCCTCACCCGAAATATACAGCACTTTCTGTCCCGGCATGTTTAATGCGAGTTGAAGCATCAGCGTTGATTTTCCTATACCCGGTTCCCCGCCAATCAATACTAACGAACCTGCCACAATACCACCGCCTAAAACACGGTTAAATTCCTTATCGGGCGTAAGCAGCCTGTGCTCCTCACTAAAGGTAATATCGGCCACCTGTACAGGCTTATTGGCCCTTTGCAGCGTGGTTGAAGTGGTTTTCCAGTTTGGAACCGAGGTATTGGCCTTTTCCAGAACTTCTTCCACAAAAGTATTCCATTGTGAACATGAGGGACATTTGCCCAGCCACTTTGCTGACTCATAGCCACAGCTCTGGCAGAAATATGCGAATCTTGTTTTAGCCAATTTGTTGATTTGCGAATGTGCAGATATGCAAATGTGCGGATTTTATTGGAATAAGCAAGGGTGATTGCTAAAAATATTAGGAAAATATAATTCTCCGGCTTGTTAGGGCTTTGATCTGCAGCGCTAACTGATAATAGCTTTCAGCTTCTTCTTTCGATGGCATAAGATTGGAATCCGGATAACGGCCCCGTACAGCATAAGCATTGATATCCAAAGGGTCTATTGTCGCAAATACCGGATCAAAGCTGGCACATTGCTTCAACAAAGAATAAATATTATGGGTTCTTTCTATATCCAATCCGTTATAGATTAAATATGCTTTCAGGGCATTTTTCCGCCGCTTGCTGACAATGAAAACAAGCATTATCCAAAATTATCGGTTCTATTTCCAGCAAACGCTGAGCAGTTATTAAATCATGCTCAGCTTTATTGAGCCACGACTCTACATAAGCTTTAAGCGCCGGCGTCATAATATGATACCCTCCCTGATGGCCGTACGTACCACGTGGCCCGGTAATTCTTGTTTTTCGCGCACTTCTTCTTCACTGTCAAGCAAAAGATCGACAGGAATTTTTAGCGCTTTATTTATAGCATGGTTAAGTAAGGTGTTCAATCGTATTTTTTCACGTGGTGCAAAAGTTTGCGGGGTAATAACCAATAAGTCATAATCGCTAAATCTATCCCCATCGCCCCTTGCACGGGAGCCAAACAGCAAAACACGGGAACCCGGTAAGTTAGCTAAAACCGTTTCGCGGATTGTTTTATAGATTGCCTGGCTATCCATCTTTCAAATATACACATTCCAAAGAATAAAGGTGCGGCTTTAGCATCCATTTGCTTTGGCAGAAATATACGAATCTTGTTTTAGCCATTGTTGGATGTGCGGATTTCAGATGTGCAGATGCTAATCAAAACATCTGCACATTCGTAAATCACTCATACCGCAAAGCTTCAACCGGATCAAGGCGGGCGGCTTTTTTGGCAGGGTAAAATCCGGATATTAACCCTATTAACGTGCAAAGCACTATTGCGGCAAACAGCCATCCCCACGGCGCAACAAATGAACCGCTGATGCTTACGGCTATCAGGTTCCCCACGGCCATTCCAAGTATGATTCCGGCTATACCGCCAATCATGCAAATTACAATTGCTTCAATTAAAAATTGTTTCCGTATTACTGCCGGGGTTGCACCGAGGGCCTTGCGTAAGCCAATTTCGCGGGTACGTTCAGTAACCGAAACCAGCATAATGTTCATTAACCCTATGGCTGCCCCAATGAGGGTAATTGCCCCGATGGCAATACCAACATATTTCATTACCGCCAGGTTGCCTGATAACTCCTGCTGAATAGAATCGCTTCTTTGTATTTCAAAATTATTATCATTTGCCACGTTCAGGTCCCTGATGTTCCTGAAAAGAGAGGTTGCCTCCCCGATGGTGGCGTCGAGCGCCGCAGGGCTGTTCACCATTACAGTGATTGTAAATGAGGGGTTTGAGGTGTTAACTATCTGTTTGGCCCTAAGTACCGGGATAACACAAAATTTATCACCGCCGAAGCCCGCGCTTGACCCTTTGGTTGCAAATACGCCGATAACCCTGAATTTATTGTCGCCAATAAATATAGATTTATCTATCGGGTCATCGTCCTTAAAAAGCCGTTTTTTTATCTCGTTGCCGATAATCACCACACCGTCGCCATGCTCCAGCTCCGAAGTGGAAAAATTACGGCCAAACGCTAATTTGTACCCGCTGGTAATTAAATAATTTTCGTTTGTGCCTGCAACAGATAAGTTGGGGTTTGTTTTACGGCTGTTATATTTTGCAACGGCCGTGCCCGAAACCTGCAAGTTTACGGAAACAAGTACCGGCAGGTTGAATTTCTTTTTGAACTGCTCGGCCTGATCGTACCTTATAGATGGATATACCTTGCGGTGCCCGCCGTTGCCGAAATTTAAGCCCGAACCCCTGTTTTGTATGGTGAACGAATTGGCCCCCAAGCCGGCAAACGCATTATTAAGCTGGGTTTTAACCCCTTCAATAGCTGTTAAAATACCCACCAGGGCCATTATGCCGATGGCTATAATCAATGAAGTGAGCGATGTACGCAACCTGTTGCCCGCAATAGACTGTAACGCTATCGAAATATTTTCTTTTAATGATGTTTTTACGGCCATGGGCTAAAATTAACGAAAACCTGCTGATAAGACTATCAGCTGTCATGGTTTGTTACAGGGCGGGAAGAGTTTATATTTTCTGGTGGTTTGCGTCCATCGTTAATAACAAAAAAAGCAGCCTTTGAGCTGCCTTTAACCTTTCCCCCCTACACCTTTCCCCTTTCGCCTTTCCCCTTTCGCCTTACACCGAAAACGATGTCCCGCAACCGCAGGTGCTCGCAGCGTTAGGGTTATTAAAAGTAAAACCGCGTGCATTTAAACCATCCTGAAAATTGATCTCCATTCCGGCCAGGTATAGGCCATGTGCTTTATGCATATACACCTTTATTCCGTCGATAATAAATTCCTGATCGCCGTCTTTTTTCTGGTCGAAACCTAAAACATAGTTCATGCCCGAACAGCCGCCCCCCTCAACACCAACACGAAGGCCAAAATCATCGCCAATTTCTTGCTGGTCCCTTAATTTCACTAATTCTTTCAGGGCGCCTTCGGTGAAAGTAACAGGCGCAGCGGCAGTTTCAACAACAGTACTCATCTTATTTTTTTATTTAACTATACAAATATAAGGTAAAATGCGGATTTTTGTCGCAACCGGTTTATTTA
>JBIOHE010000274.1:0-5863 GCA_044448725.1 Sphingobacteriales bacterium
ACTGTGCTGCGCGACTGGCGGGAAATGAACCGCATGGAAACCGACTTTATTATTTTAGACGAAGCGCAGAAGATCAAAAACTTTTCGACAATTACGGCGCAAAGCATTAACATGCTCGAAAAAAAGCATGCCCTGGTTATTACCGGCACCCCAATTGAAAACCGGCTGATTGACCTTTATTCCATCGTGCAATTTATCGACCCTCAATTTTTGGCGCCTTTGTGGGAGTTTTCGTATCAGCATTGTTATTTTGATGAAAGCAAAGCCGATAAAATCACCGGTTATTATAACCTGCAGCAACTAAATGAACGATTGAAGCCTATCCTTATCAGGAGGGAAAAAAGAAGGGTTATAAAAGAACTCCCGCAGGTAACCGAGATCACCGTTCCTGTTGAAATGCATTTTGACCAGGCGGCCTATCATGCTAATTATGCCAAAGGGATTGCATCCATACTGCACAAAAAGTTCATTTCCCCATTCGACCTGCAAAAACTCATGTTGCTGATGACCAATATGCGTATGGTTTGCGATTCAACTTTTTTGATTGATAAAGAATCATATATATCACCCAAGCTTCATGAACTGAAACATATCCTGCTGGAGAAATTAGACCTGAAGAACAACAAAAACAAGGTCATCATATTTTCTGAATGGGTTACCATGCTGCACCTCATAGGTAAATTGCTGCACGAATGTGGCATTGGTTTTGCACAATTGAGCGGACAGGTAGCCATTAAAAACAGGGACAAACTGGTAAAGAAATTTGAAAACGACCCTGATTGCCAGGTGTTTCTTTCAACGGAGGCAGGCGGCGCAGGGCTTAACCTACAGGTTGCCGATACGGTGATAAACTTTGAACTTCCCTGGAACCCGGCGAAGAAAAATCAGCGCATCGGCCGGATTGACCGCCTGGGGCAATTGAGCAAACATCTGACGGTGATCAATTTTATAACCAAAGGCTCCATCGAAACAAAAATAGCATCGGGGCTTACCCTTAAACAAAGCTTGTTTGATGGGGTACTGAATAATGAAAACGGTCCCGATGTGGTGGATTTTTCGGCATCGGGCAAGGCGCAGTTCCTTAAAGAACTGGAAGAGGTTATGAACGGTTTTATTGCTGTGCCGGATGAACAGGACGAGGAAAATATACTACAGGAGGAGATTGAACAGGTAGAAGAAACTCTTCAGGATATTGTATCGGACGAAAATAACCAGACCGCGCCGGCAAACGAAGCTGTTGAACCTGTAGAAATAGCGCTATCTGCTGATCAGCAGGAAAAAATACAAACCATGGAAAAGGTAATGAACCAGGGGATGGAGTTTTTATCCGGCATGTTTAAAATGGCTACCGGCAAAGATTTGGGACTGGAAGGCCAGAAAATGGAAATAGACAAAGCAAGCGGCGAAATAGTAATGCGGTTTAAAATGCCGCAATTTTAAAGCATAATTTTGCCTGTTATTGTATAAATTATTCTGATTGAAAGGTTAAAATTATGGAGTTATCTGATCTGGATCTTTCAAAAACATACACTTACGCCGATTACTTTAATTGGCCGTTTGACGACCGGGTGGAACTAATAAAAGGGGAAGTATTTGCGATGGGCCCGGCACCAAACCGTTTGCATCAGGGGATTTCCTTGGCGATGGCTGTAAAGCTTGGTAATTATTTAAAAGGCAAGCCCTGTAAAATATACATTGCCCCCTTTGATGTGCGGTTACCGCGTGTTTCAAAAGAGGATGCTGCCATTTACACTGTAGTACAACCAGATATTTGTGTTGTATGCGACCTTTCAAAACTGGATGACCGCGGTTGCATCGGTGCGCCGGATATTGTTGTTGAAATCCTTTCACCCGGTAATAACAAAAAGGAACTTCACAATAAATACGAAGTTTATCAGGAAGCCGGGGTAAAAGAGTATTGGGTTATCCACCCCAGTGAACGTACCTTTTTAAAATACACTCTTGATAAAGAAGGCCTTTTTCAACCGTCAAAATTGCTTATTGGCGGGGATATATTAACCTCGACTGTTTTGCCAGGTTTCACAATGGATCTTAGCGAAATTTTTGAGGATAATTGAAACAGAGCTGCTTGTTTTAAATATCGAAACAAGACAAATTGAGGTTCGGTAAGCTAAAAGAGCCGTCTAAGTGGTAAATCCCCTTCCATAATTGACTTATCCCTGGCTTTACACATCAAACCAAATGCATCACAGCATAAAGGGCTGTAGCCGATATGGCAATCCACAGCGTTATACCCTGCAACAGCGGTTTTATTCCCACAGCCATCATTAGCTTGCGCGACAAACCTGCGCCTATCAAAAACAATGTCAAAGTTAACCCTGCTTTTGCAACGGTGATAACGTAAGGGCTTAAAACGGCAACAGAAGGGATATAGGTATTGGCAACCATTGCCAGTATAAATAACCCGATAAAATAGGGCAGGCGCACCTTTTTAGATGTGTTTTTAAAAACAAAAGCCGACATAAACGATACAGGGACGATCCACAGCGCCCTGGCAAGTTTTACCGTGGTGGCTACCTCCAAAGCCCGGGGGCCATACTTTGCGGCCGCCCCGACAACCGAACTGGTATCGTGAATGGCAATGGCGCACCATAAGCCAAACTGGGTTTGTGAAAGGTTGAAGTAATGTCCGATAACCGGGAATATAAACAGGGCGACGGAATTTAATACAAATATGCAACCCAGGGCAACTGATATTTGTTTTTCCTCTGCCTTAATCACCGGTGAAATTGCTGCTATTGCGCTGCCCCCGCAAATGGCCGTGCCGGCTGATATTAAATATGATGTTTTCTTTTCGATATTCAGCCAGCGGCCCATAAGGTAGCCAAAGGTCAGCGTTGCTGCTATTGATGCGATTGTGAATAAAATCCCTTCTTTGCCCGCCTGCATTGCGCTATGCACATTCATGCCGAAACCTAAACCCACTACCGATACCTGCAACAACAAATGAGTAGCTTTATGGTTCAGATGCAGGTAGGGATGCCCGGTAAATTGGGCAATCAGCAAACCGGCTAACAAGGCAGTGGCGGGGCTTGCGAAAGGGGTTAAACAAAATACTAAACAAATTATAAATATAGCCTTGCTTGTACTTTTGCCGGTATCAAATAAGGGCTCGCCGGTATTATTGGCTATGCGATGGTGGGTTGCCATTTTTTTTATTTGTGACAAAAGTCTGCCTTACGGCAGGCATATTTTTATCACAAAATAAAATGCCCGATAACTTGCGGTTATCGGGCACCCTGAGTGTTTATTAATGATGGGGGTCATTTTTCTGATTCAACAATGTCTCCGCTGTCAATCCGGCTTCTTTTTACAGGTAAAATTAACGTTCCGCGGTACAGTTTATAGTCGTTAAAATACGACGGGATACCTTCTGCCAGCAATTCTTTGGGGCTGCTGATCACGGTATAATGGAGGCGTGGATATATGGCAGCTCCGGAGAAACCTACGCTGCCGATTTGTTGCCCGCCCGTTACCAGGTCCCCCGCCTTAACTGTAATACTTCCCATTTCCAGGTGCTGCATCACACTATACTCGCCATTGCCATGGTCTATAATCACATAGTTGCCCATCCCCTTCGGATCGCTATTGGCGGCAAGTTTCGGAGCCCGGATAATTTTCCCGTTAAATTCATTGTCGGGTATCCCATTTTGTACTTCGATGATCTTTCCGTTTGACGGAACAAATACCGGTTTCCCGAAAACATACCAGTTTTCTTTTTTAAATGGTGACCCGTGATACATGCTCCCGCTTCCGTCAATGCTTACCAGATCGTAGGCATAACGATTCGGGTTTTTTGAAATAACATTTATTTTCCCGCCGGTAACATCATCGCCCGACCTGCGGTTATCGGAGTAAAAATCATGACCGTCCCAAACAATTATTTTCCCCTTTAAAGGAAGATGATATTCGTTTTTTGCTATATACACTTCGGGGGTAATCAGTTTAACAACCGATGCATCAAAATCCATAGGCAGCCTGTGTTTGTTGTTGTCTGTTTGCTGCTGATTGTCGGCATAATTAAAGAAGAACCCGTACTTTAAACTCGCTATGGTTACATCAGGCGTGAAAGTATGAAAAGGGTTAAAAAAGCTGATTGATTCGCCCGGCTTTATCACCATATTGCTTAAAGTGGCAAGCTCCGGGGACTGCCCGTTATGGTCCATAAATTTCCGTTGCACCAGTTTACCTGTGCCATCCTTTATCGCAATTTCGATAGAGCTTAGTTCAATGGAATGAGCAGTTTGATTTTTAATAACGATATCGAAGTTTAAATAATATCCATAAATGTCTTTTTCTACAAGCGGCCTGGCAGGCGTAATTTTAATCGAAGCTACGTTTGAGCTGTCAGTTTTAAGGTTTTTGTAAGCGGTAATTGCAGCATTGCTTTTAAAGCAGTTCAAAAGCAATAGGGTGCACAGTAGGGCTAAATTTTTACGCATAGGAATGATTTAAAATCAAATCAGGTTAATAAATACCCTTGCTTTTGTTGATAACTTCGGCAAAAGGTTTTAAACAATTGTTGGCTTGTACGTAAGTAACTGGGATATGTTACAATTAAGAAAAAAACAATTCCTCCTATGATAAAATATTTCTTATCAATTAAGCTTTCGCGAAATGAAAAATAAGCTTTCAGCGGCCTCCGTTTTATACAATTGCCACACTGAATTTTCGGATATTAAAAGGGCTATGGTTTAAAAAAATCGAGGTGTTTTGTTTTGACAAGAAAATACGGATATAACGCCAAAAACGCCCCGCACAGGCTAGCCAGGATAAGTGATTTAGTATGTACGCCGAGGTTCATAGCTGTATTAAAACAGCCGAACCCGATGGGTAAAAACAGGAAAATTGCCGTGAAAAGGCCCGGTGAAAACTTTCTTTTTGAACGGATATAGGGCAATACGTGGGAAATCAAAGCGTTAATGATCAGTGATGCCGGAAATATAAGACTGAAAGTTGGATGCGACCACCCCACTTCGGCACATGCTATTCCGACAAAAAGCATAACTGCATTGGTTACATGAAAGGTGTTCCAGTCCGCTTCGAGTTTAAGAATTTTTTGCGCCCAGGTTTTCCAGTCGTAAGTATATTCCTCAAGGACATGTAATGCGTAGGCTGCCACAGCAACCCAGAAAATGTAATCAGTATTCATCAATTAAGGGTTTAAAACTTTGAAGATAAATAAAATTATTCAAATTGCGGGTGATAAACCGCGAAACATGGTATTAACAAAATGTATAAATTTATGCCATTATGAAAAACCTGACAGAGACAGCGCTGATAGAAAAACTCCAGCGTAAGGATGAGTTTGCTTTTTCCCTGCTTTACAAATTCTATTTTCCGGCGGTAAAAAGTTTTATTTGTAAAAACAGCGGAAACGCGGCCGATGCAGAAGATATTTTCCAGGAAAGTATAATTGTTTTATTTCAAAAAATTAACGATCCGTCTTTTAAGTTAACCTGCTCATTAAAAACTTATTTATTTTCCGTTTCGCGAAATTTATGGTTGAAAAGACTGCGCAGCATAAAACTCATCAGCGGCAATGACGATGCTATTGATAATTATGCTGACGAAACGGATGAATTGATCTTTGAGCTAAAACCCGAAACATCAAAAGAGGATAAATTACAGAAATGGATGGCAAAGATCACGGAAAACTGTCAGCGGATTTTAAAAGCGATTTTCTATTATAAAGAACCAATGGAAAGTTTAATGGTAAAAATGGGATGGAAAAATAAACATACGGCCGATAACCAAAAATATAAATGTGTGCAGCAGGTAAAAAAAGAGGCTGAAAAAACAAATTAGAAAATATTAAAAGACTCTATAACGCTTTGTATGG
>JBIOHE010000275.1:0-5842 GCA_044448725.1 Sphingobacteriales bacterium
AAGGCTCTTTTACATAGGCTAATAAAGACGTTATCTTCAAAGGAAATACTACCATATTGCAAAATTAGTTAGATGGTGAATTTTGTTTTGTAATATCCAAAGTCATTAACATTAGCTGATAAATTCTGTAAAAGGTCAGGGATAGAATTTGAGAAATGGGTTGCCGGTCATTTTCATAAACAAGGATTTGAAGTTAGAAAGACAAAAACGACTGGATGCTACGGTATAGAGTTATTTCTTATCAATGCCTAAGGAAAGTTGATTCCTGATGATTAGCAGTTTATTTCTCAGTTGCAGCAGTGATTGTTTCAGATCCACCGTCTCCACATCCAGTTTATTCTGCAATTTTAGTTTCGCTTTTGCGCCGGTAAGCGTAAAACCGCGCTCCTTTACAAGGTGGTGTATCGCACGTAGTTCGCGCACCTGTTCGGCTGTATAAAGGCGGTCGCCTTTGCGGGTTGTCCTCACCTTAAGTTTGAATTCGTTGGTCCAGAAGCGGATATGTGATGTTTTTACCTTAAAAAGCGCAGCAACCTCCCCTATCGAATAATATTGTTTATCTCCGCTCCAATCTTTCGGCAAAATGATATTTTGTAATTCTTCGGTCTTGGATTTTGCGGTATCCGTCTTCTCTTCTTCTATGTTTTTTTTTCCTGTTTTTTTCTCCTGTGATGCTTTTTTTGCGCGGCTTTTCCCTATAGCTTTTATCTGTTCGGGTACTATTTCTTCTCCAAATAGTGTTATGATACGCTCACTCATACTTACAAATTACAAAATTATTTTTAATTGATTGTATAATATACGCTCTTTTACAAAAAAAGGTTGTTCATTGGAACAACCTTTTTAATGATAAAAATCAGCTATTCCGTACTAAAAATTAGCGGGATAATATTTTACATCTGCCATTTTGGTTACAAACTGCGGTAACATCTGGCCCATTGCATTTTTCATCTGACCATCATACGATGTACGCTGCTGCTGTATCATTTGTTGCATCATATTGGGATCGGTTGTTGCGTTAATGCGGTTTAGCACGGTTATATAGTAAACGCCGCCCTGCCCTTTGATTCCAGGAGATATGGTATTGGGCTGGAAACTTTGGCAAAAAGCATAGCCTACAACCTTGGGCTCATAACCCAGGTTGGGGATATAAGCCCCGCCAAGCATTACTGAGTCTGCCTGTTGAACCTGTTGATTCGACGTTTGTGCCAAAGCATCTAATGAGGTAACACTGCCATACTTCTTTTTAATGATTTCCGCCTTCTTTTCCTCTTTCACTTTTTGCTCTATGGCATGGCGGTTCATTGGAGTTATTCCCCCAAGTCCTTTATCTGTTATTGCGGTAAGTTTAGCTACCACATAACGCTGCTCGCCAAGCTGGAATACCTGCGATATATCTCCTATCTTATGCTCAAACATCCACTTGATAATATCGCGGGATGCACCCAGACCGGGAATGGTAAAACTGTTTATTTTTACATTGTCCCCCATCCTTTTATCCAGGTTTTGCTTTTTTACCGCATCGTCAAAAGCTGCGGCGGTAGGATTTTTACCGGCAAATTCATTGGCTTTTCCATAAATGGCATTAACTGTGCTGTCGCTGGGAACTAAATTTTTTGAAACAGTTGCTATCTCCACGGCAGGTGCGATTCCGTTTTGTTCTATTATTTCTACATAATGGTATCCGGAATAACCTCCATTATCTGCTTTTACAACCTTTTTATCTCCTGCCTTACCGTTAAAAATAAATTCTCCGAACGCGGAATCAAGAGTTGGCTTTTGTTGCAACGTGAATGTATATTCACCGCCTTTTTTATTACTTCCGTCATCCTCAGAGTACTTAATGACCATAGAGTCAAAACTGGCGCCGCCGGCAATTGCTGCAGCTATACTGTCTATCCTTGTTTTTACAGTCGAATCAGCAACTATTTCTTTTCCCTGGGCTTTTGTTTTTATCATTATATGCCTCAGTTTTACAGAATCGGGTAATGTTTTCTTTTCTACTATTTTGGAAAGCCTATAACTGCCGTTTTCAAAATAAGGTCCATAAATTTCTCCAACAGGCAGCGTCATAATGGTATCGGCAAACTTTGACATAAAGGTTCTTTTGTTCACAAAAACCCCGGTAAAAGAACCCGGATCATCTGATTTGTTATTTACAAAAGATTTATTGTCTTTGTCTTTCGTTGCCGCAAAGTCATTTTTTATCTGCGTAAGAGCATCCAGTATCCTGGAGGTATCTGCGGAAGATGGGTTGATATCAAAGGATACATATTCTATGCTGCGTGCAGGCTGGTCTGCCTGGAATAAGGCTGAATGTTTTTTCACATATTCTTTCAGATCGTCGTCGGTTACTTTTACTTCATTATCGGCTACTGTAATAAAAGGTATTTTTACGTATTTTATTGCCGCCATTGAATTTTGATCGGTTACTACGCGCTTTGCCATATATAATGGCGGATATACAGAGCCCGAAAACAGAATATTGAACTTGTTGATGCGGTTCATCCGTTTAACATAAGAGGTTACAGCATTCCATTGTTCCTGTAGCTTCCCTGTCGGATCTATTTTTTGAGGGTCATCTTTAAATTGTTTTTCCATCCATTTTATGATCTGTGGATCGAAGGCATTTGTTTGTGGATTAATAAATATTTGATTGCCATCTATTTGGAATTGTTTTACAATTGGGTCCGCATTCGCTCCATAGATCAGTTCGTTTTTTTCTTCTTCAGTCGTTTGTATGCCAAGCTTATCGCATTGCTCATCAACTATTGTTTCGTAAACAATGTTTTGAACAATCTGCTCATTCATCTGGGCGCGGGATGCATCATCTAAAGAGCGACCTTTATTGAACATAGTGTACAATGTTTCGTACTCTTTGAGTCGCGTCTGGTATTCCTTGGGATCTATATTAGTACCATTCACTTTCATTATGTTATTATCGTGTCCTCCGAAGAAATTGCCAAAAGAACCATTCCGGGCGTCAGATATGATAAAGCCGATAAGCGCAATTGCGATAACCGCGCCGGCTATCTTTCCATACTTATTTCTGATCGTTTGAATTACAGACATTGCAGGTTTGTATTATGTTTTATATTAAGGACGGCAAATTTATGGGAAAAATTGTGATTTTACATAGTTATTGACTGATTACCCGCTTTTTTTTAAATATAAAACTTTGTATTGTTTGCGCTGGCTTGTAGTTCTATTAAGAACGTTGACAAAATAATTTTAACATATTAAATATAGTTATTTTAATTGTCGTAGTTTTTCTCAACAACCGAAGCCTTTTTCAACTGTCATAGCTTTTGCGAAGGCAGTGCAAAAGAGGTGACTATGCTGCTGAACTTTGAGTTCGCAAAACTAAAAATAAGAGAGAGGGCTGGTGGAGATGAAGAATAGCGGCCTCGGTTTTTACCAGGGCCATTTTATTTTAAAGCAAAAGTTTACTAACTGGAATGAAAAATAAGGAACTTTGCGCCGTAGCGTCTCAGCAGTTAATTTTTCAGCAAATGAACATTGTCAATAACAAAAAACAATTCCGTTTTGAAATAGAATTATCTGATGGCGAATTTGCCCGGCTCGAATACCGCTGGCTGAAAGGCAGCATGGCGCTGATGCATACCCTGGTTCCTGTGTCTAAACGTCTCAAAGGCATAGGTGCTAAGCTGGTAAAGCATGTGCTCGACTATGCCCGCTCCAACAATATTAAAATAATAGTTTACTGCCCCTTCGTAGCCAAATACATCAAGGACCACCCCGAATACAATGACCTCAAAGATGAGACATACAAAAAATAAAAGCTACAATTAAAACAATTACCTCAATCTGCCTTCTGCCCCTGCCACCTGCCTGCTATGCTAATTCCCCTTCAGCGCCTTCTTCATCTCCAGCACATCCATTTCCAAATCTGCCAGGCGGTGATATACCTCTGCAGGCTCGCTAAAGTCGCTGCTTATTTTCATACGGCCATACCACACTTCTTTTACATCTTCCGGGTCTATTTCTATGGTAGGAAATTCATGGCGGTGTGCAATGGTGTCTGATTTCAGGTATAATTTTCCACGTTCTTTCAGGCGGTTCACTACACGTTTTATGGCCACGCCGCCGGTATGTACCACTACATACACCCGGTTATCGCGAATTTTGTCGAGTTCATCTATCCATTCGCCAATAACGCGGTCGCCATGCAATACATTTGGCGCCATTGATGGGCCATCTACTTCAAACATCCTGTACGTAGCATTATTTAATCCAGGCAACCTGAATGTCGGCAATGTTTCCATAAACTCCGCATCTCCATAGCCCGACAGGTAGCCAGCCCTTGCTTTTACGGGCACATATATAATATTGTCGTTCCCGCTGTTGTCAACGGTTATTATTTTAGGTATATTATTATATCCCGTTATCGTTTTATCAGGAAAAACAGTCCGAAGCATTAAATCTTTTTTATCAACAGAACCCTCTCCTTTGGAGAGGGCAGGGTGAGGTTCTTCCATGTTTTTTGACAGCAAATCACCTACCGCAATTCCAAAAAAATTGGAAAATGTGAGTAACGTATCCACATTGGGTTCGCTAATTCCGGCCTCATAATTTGCGATTGTTGTACGGCCGATTTTTAGTTCAGAGCTAAGCGCATCCTGCGTTTTACCCGACTTTTTACGAAGATATTTTAGATTTCTTGCTAAGTACATGCTGCAAATTTATAACTATTTTTCCACAAAATTTGGATTTGTCAAAATATTTGGAATATATTTGTGTCGTGTTTAAGCCTTTTAGAAGTCAAAAATACAGAATAAAAATTATTTGTGCCAAATAAATTGTCTAAAATATAGAAAATAACAGGATGACAAGTGCTAACCCATTCCACTTTGTTTAACCTCAAAACAATAATATATGACAAACGAACAAAAGAGACAGGTAAGAGAAGCGTTACTACGCTACACCTCCAATTTTGATACCCAAACGCAAGCGGCAGAAAGCCTTCAGGGTATCAGTGCATCCACTATTTCTCAGGTCAGGAACAATAACTGGGAGTTGCTCAGCGAGCGGCTATGGCATCACATCGCGCGACAGGTCGGCTTTTATTGCGGCGAATGGCAGCCGGCCGATACAGGCGCCTACCTGCTGCTGCGCATTCTTTTCAGCGACGCGCAGCATTATGCCATGGCTTATGGTATCTCTATAGGGGCGGGGCTTGGTAAGACCTTTACGGCAGGCCACTATACCCGCGAGAATGAAAATACTTTTTATCTCGCCGGCAATGAGGAGTTCAACCGTAAATCATTTATCTGCGCATTATTGAATTCCGCTGGCATGGAAGCCAAAGGAACAGTACCGGACATGATGAAACAATTTGCAGACTACCTCAGTGATAAAGAAGAGCCACTGCTGATCATTGATGATGCGCACAAACTTAAAGACAGGGTGCTCCACCTCGTTGTACTGCTCGCTAATAGCCTCGCGGGAAAGGCCGGCGTCATTATCATGGGAGATGGCGAATTGCGCATGCGCATTATAAATGGGGTACGCCTCAAAAAAGTGGGGTATGATGATATCTACAAAAGCATTGGCCGCCGCTTTATAACACTCGGTAGCCTTGGCCCAAAAGATGTGGAGCTCGTATGCCGCGCAAACGGCCTCTATGACGAAGAGATCATAAAACACATAAATGAAGAGTGCGACAATAACCTGCACACAGCCACTCGGCTTATAAACCAATACACACAAATGAATATTGCAGCATAAGGAAAAGTATAACCCGCCATAGTTCCAACAACTGTCGGAACTATGGCGGACCAGGAAAGAATATTATTAACGACTTTAAGACGAATATATGTAT
>JBIOHE010000276.1:0-5834 GCA_044448725.1 Sphingobacteriales bacterium
TAACGCTCAGCACCACTAACTTTCGCACGCAGCACCTCAGGGCGGTTTGCAGGGAATGCCTGTCATCCCCTACGATGGGCCTGCCATCATCATCTTATCAGCATGTCGACTGACGCCAGTCAGTCTTCTTCAAGGCACACGAAACCAACGGGCGCAAAAAGCAAGTTTGCCCTGGTGCTGCAAGCACCGGGGAGGTTTTTGTGGAACAAAAACACAAACTTGCTCCTTCAATGCGGCTAAGAATTCTAACAGCCCATTACTTCGTAATGGACTACTTTTTAAGCCCCTCCGGGCTTCGCCCGGTGCCTTTGCCGATGCTCCGCATCGGGGTTTGTGCCTTGCTATCCGATACATTCATTTTTATCACGTGTACCCGTTTCCGGCCAGTAAACCATGCTTCGCCTTTTGAGGTTGAAAGATGGCTGATAACGGATATACCCAGGTGTTTCACAGGTATGTATCCAGCTACTTTGTAACCATGTATCCCGCTACTTTGTAACTGTGTATCCGGTTATATTATAACTGTGTATCCTGCTGCTTTGTAACTATGTATCCCGTTACTTTGTAACTATGTATCCCGTTACTTTGTAACTGTGTATCCCGTTACTTTGTAACTATGTATCCTGCTACTTTGTAACTATGTATCCTGCTACTTTGTAACTGTGTATCTGGTTACATTATAACTGTGTATCCTGCTACTTTGTAACTATGTATCCCGTTACTTTGTAACTATGTATCCTGCTACTTTGTAACTCTGTATCAGGTTACATTGTAACCGGATATTTAATATCGGGTTATTGCTCCCGCCAGTAAACCAGGCTCCCTGTCTTCGGGTTAAAGCTTGGCTGATAAATAATATAACCATACGCATCCAGTTCCCGGATACACTTGTGATAAGTTGCCACCGATGCGATCCTGGAAGAACCCATCAGTTCTTTCCGGGTTACAGGAAAGGGGCTGATAAAATCGTTCCGCTGCCATTGCACAAACAAAGCCGTAAATAAGCTGATATGGGTAGCCATGAGGCGTTCGTCTTTGCCCATGCGCCTGACTGATTTGCTATAAGCCGCAATTTTGTGATGAATTACAGCCGGGATCAATTTTTGCCCCCTTCCAATACTTTATAAATATCTTCCAGTTTGTAATACATCATGCCGCCGATTTTGGTATAACTAAGCGTGCCATTAATGCGGAGGTTTTGTAATGTACCGGGAGAGATACTGAGCAGTTTCCTCACCTCGTTGCTTTTTAACCACTGTTTGGATTGTCCTTTTCCCGGCTGAAAAAGAATCTTTATCTCCGCCAATAGTTCATTCTTGAATGCTTTCAGATCTTCTTTTGTAATTAACTCGATTGCTGTCATTGATAATGTTTTGATAATAAATATTCTTCCACCGTCTGCCTGTTCAGTCAATGGTTTGGATATTCCATAGATTGGATGAAGAGGCAAATGCTATTTGTACAAAACAAATGTAAAACATTGTTTTGGTAATGTAAAATATGTCAAAACAAATAATTAACTTTGACCTGTCTGATAAATAAGCAATCAAATTCAATTTGATTATTTTTGATGGTATTTGCTATGGCAACAATAGTTAACCCAAAAGCGGCAATACCAAAGACAGTCAAAACGCATCAAAAATTATTTTAAAAAAAAGATGAAAATAAGTTACAAGACATACTTCAATGACCGCCTGAAACAGGTGGATTTCCATGGCTGCCTTACACATCCGTTATATGTACAAGTGACTTATGAGCGGAAAACAATCTTTTTTAAAAGCTATTATTTTGAATTGTTCTCAAAACCCCGGTATGCAATGGAATTGCCGGACGGCAATATTAAAGGGCCGGATATTGATCAGATCATCGAAAAGGAAATGAAAGTTATTGCATTTGTAATGGATAAGCTTAAAGACGGGTTTTCGTTGGACGCTTTTAAAAAACTTTATGCTTATTACAGCAAAGATCTTTGCGATGTGACTGAATTCGACTTTATCACCTTCCTGTACTTGTTTTTTGAAGAAAAGGACATGCCACATATGGCGGAGTTGATCAAATGGGGTACGCAGCATTTGGTGACTTATGATCTTATGATGGATTTTAAGAAGACTTTCAAAAAAGATCTATACAAGGAACTAATTGAACATTCCTTTCATCGGGCACCACCATATATGCAATTATGTTCTTTTATGAGGGAAAGAAAAAAATGGCCACTCCTTTGCTTTACAGCAATGGAATGGGATAACATGGAGACGATCAGGGCTTTTAAGGAATTTGTTGAATTAAATTATCCAACTATGAAATCTATTCAGCTTATCGGTCAGGTAAATAATTGGCCTCACTATTCAAGGAATGTAGTTACCTGATTTTATTGTAAACATAGACCAGTTGACGGCTGCGTATCCATAAACAGGGTATGAATCAACCGCTGGTTATTAGTTATCCGGTCAATGATTCATATTTCAAATACCTTAAATAACAACTTTTAACATATATCGGCTTTGATCGTTATTTTTTACTAAATTAGTCGCTTATGAAACCAAGACCTCTACCCTATCTGATAATGCTCTTATTAGCTGGAATTGGATTAGCATCCTCCTGCACTGACATTATTGAGCCGTCCATCAGCAAAAGCCAGGTGACTTTAGAAGCGCCGGCCAACGCATACACCAGTACCAGCTATGCCGTTAATTTCTGGTGGGATGCTGTTGATAATGCCCTTTCGTACCACCTGCAGGTTGTTACGCCCAATTTCGCATCACCCGGAAAGCTGGTGCTGGATACCATCGTCAAAAATTACAAATTCACCTATACCCTTAACCCAGGCAATTACCAGTGGCGGGTGATGGCGGAGAACGGCAGTTCGCAAACCGCCTATTCTGCATTAAGTAGTTTTACTGTCGCAGCAACATCAATCACAAAGCAAGCTGTTCAGCTGACCGCGCCCGCAAACGATCTTCTTACCAATCAAAGCACGGTTACTTTTCAGTGGACCGGCATGTACGGGGCTACCAAATACAATTTTGAAATTGATACCAATAATTTTGCAAACCAAAGTTCAGTAGTATTAAATACCGTAATACCGGGGCAGCAATATAATTTCACTTTCCCCAAAAACCATGTTTACCAATGGCGTGTACAGGCCCAAAATGATACTGCCAATGCACAATGGTCGGCTATTAATACGCTCACGTTTAACAATACCCCGCCTGCACAGGTCAGTCTGGTAGTCCCGGTAAGCGGAACAACGTTAAGCCAGCCTGTTTCACTCCAGTGGAATGCAGTGCCTAACGCTGTGCATTATAAACTATATGCCTTCAAAAGCGATTCAACAACGCTGTATAACTCAAATTTCCCATTGGTGGTCAGCACTAACAGTTATAGTTTCAGCCAGGGCACTTCGGGCAATAAAGTCTATTGGAAGGTATCCGCCGTTGATGCGGAAGGGAACGAAGGCAAGGCCAGTCTGTTACGGAACTTTACACTGCAATAAGGGGTTATGAAGAATAAAAAACTGACTTACTTTTTAGGTTTTGTGGTAGTAATGGTTTGGGGCGTCATTATCTACCGGATAATCGACGCCTCATCAGGTGGTGACGATCCGGTTTCGGTAGTTTCAAACGCGCCCCAAAAAGAGGCCTATAATGATTTTGCTGTTGCAAAAGATACCACGCATTTGTTATTAAACTATCGCGATCCCTTTGGTCTTATAAAACAAAAAGATACCCTAAACCTTGCTGTTAAAAAAAGTTATCATAAAAGCGTGGTTTCCATGCCCCAAAAACAGGCCATTAACTGGGGCTTTATTCAATATTCAGGGTATATCCGCAACCCCGGATCGAAGAAATTAATTACTTTGCTAAGCATCAATGGCAAAAATGAAATGCTTTCCGAGGGGGAAAGCAGGGGCAGTGTTAAGCTGATCAAAAACCTGCGGGATTCCATTAAGATCAGCTTTAACGGCAAAACCAAATTTATTGCAATAAAGTAAATACCCATGAAAAGAATTATAACCGCAGTCCTGTTTTTGATTTCCGGTTCGGTATATGCCCAAAAGCTATCTGATTACGGTTACGACAAGGTCAGGATTGTTGAACCTGATAAGATCGTAAAAGCCGAAATAATACCGATAAATTCACGGCCGGCTGTAAAACCCGACCGCCTTTATTATTGGTATAATGATAACCGTATCCATACCTCACAGGGGGGCTATACCGGAAAACTGCTGAACGGGCTGTACGAAGCCTACTATCTAAACCACAACCTGAAAGAGCAGGGAGTATTTAAAAAAGGTTTAAAAGACGGTGTATGGAAAAGCTGGAACGAAGACGGGACATTAAGCCAGACAGGCAACTGGAAAAATGGCTTATTAATACCGCAGGGAACCCCTTCATTTTGGGATAAGATTAATATTTTGAAAAGAAAGGCAAAATCAATTCCTGCCGATTCAACAGACAAAAAACATTAGCGCTTAATTATAATATATGCTGAAAGCATCAGCCCTGTATATTGTCATCATCATAGCCTTAGTGATCGGGGTGCTTTGTTCTTCTTTAATTGTAGCGGCTTACTTTTATAAAATACAATACCAGCGAAAAACCCTGTACGACCAGTTGGAAAACAATCTTACTTCCGGGGTGAATATCTTGATCGCAAGTGCCGATACTTCTTATGCTCATGGAAAAACGTTCAGTCTGTTTAATAATGATGCGGATTCTGTTGCGGTAAAACGTTTTTTTTGGGGCATGTATGATATTGGGATTGTTGAAGCTTTTAACCAAAGGGATACTTTGTACAAAACATTTTCGCTTGCAAACGCCATAGATTCTGCTAAATGGGCGGCTTTATATCTGGTTGACGAAGACCGGCCCTTTTCCCTGAGCGGTAAAACTACGATCAGGGGCGACGCCTATATCCCTAAAGCAGGTGTGCAGGAAGCTTATATTGATAACAAGGCTTACCAGGGAGATAAACGCCTGATTATAGGCACGCGGCATGTCAGCGAAAAAAAGCTGCCTGCATTGAATGCGAACAGGCTGAAACTATTTGATCAATATTTTCACCGGGATATTACAGGCGATAATAATTTATTAAACAAAGATTCAGTTACCGTGTCTTTTTTAAACCCCACCCGTTTTGCAAATTTCAAAAAGGAAGTAAAAACCATTGAAAAAATTCATCTAAGCGGAAATA
This sequence comes from Sphingobacteriales bacterium, assembly GCA_044448725.1. Taxonomy (GTDB): domain Bacteria; phylum Bacteroidota; class Bacteroidia; order Sphingobacteriales; family Sphingobacteriaceae; genus Mucilaginibacter. The sequence continues at coordinate 5,194 of JBIOHE010000276.1, forward strand.
TTGTGTTGTTTTCTGATACGACAATTATCATTGACAACACGGCAGTATTAAAAAACGTGATGGTGTTTGCGAAAGCGATAGTTGTTAAAAGCGGATTTCAGGGCAATTGCCAGCTTTTTGCCACCGATTCCATTAGTATAGGGCGCAATTGCCGGTTTAATTATCCTTCCTGTTCAGGGGTTCTTCGTTTTCAAGCCCCGCGTATTAATAGTCAGGCCAAAATTAGCGTTGGGCCTAATGCAGACTTTAACGGCATCCTATTTACCTATGAAAAGACAGAAACGCCTGTAAAACCCTTAATTTCAATTGGGAAACACGCAAAAATTAAAGGTCAAGTTTATTCCCAGGGGATATTGGAACTGAAAGATACCACCGAAGTGGATGGCAGCGTTTTTACCAGCCTGTTCGAATACAAAAACTCGTTTACTTTATTTGAGAATTATCTTATCAATACCACGATTAATTCAAAGGCGCTTTCGCCCTATTATTTAACCGGTGAATTATTACCCGTTGCAAGTAAAAAGAAAAAAGTTTCACAATGGCTGGAAGCAAATTAAATGGGCGGGTAAAAGCTTCCACCATATTGGAAGTCATCATATCAATGATCATCATCGTCATTGTTTTTGGCATCGCTATGATGA
>JBIOHE010000277.1:0-5748 GCA_044448725.1 Sphingobacteriales bacterium
AAAGAGGCCTCACCTAAATCCCGCCGGTATGCCTCACCTAAATCCTCTCCAAAGGAGAGGACTTTAACTTCGCTCTTTATTAAGCTCCCGTCTTTGGCGGAACTTCTTGATCGTCTTTGCCTAAATGCCCATTTAGAACCCTCTCCTTTGGAGAGGGCAGGGTGAGGCTAAAAGTCCGGTTCAAAGATGCTTAATATAAAAACATTCTCTTTCAGAACCCTCTCCTTTGGAGAGGGCAGGGTGAGGCTAACACCTTAATCCCAATCCAGCGCTTTCTTTTTTATAACGTAAATAAAACCAAGCAGGAGGGTACCCATAAAAATAAACATCTCTATCATACCGTCTTTGCCAAGGTCCCTGAAATTTACCGCCCATGGGTACATAAATATTACTTCCACATCAAACAGTACGAACAGGATGGCCACCAAAAAATATTTGATTGAAATGGGCGTTCGCGCATTCCCGATCACCTCGATGCCGGATTCGAAAGTTGTTAATTTATCTTTTGTTTTTCTGTTCGGGCCAATTTTGTGGGTTACAAACATAACGACTACCACAAACGCCATTGCCACTATCATTTGAAAAATGATGGGCAAAAAATTAAGGGGCAAACTGTGTACTTCCATGGTGCAAATATACAAACGGATTGATAATAAAAAAGCCATCTCCGATTTAATGAAGATGGCTTTTTTATTATTTAGAAAAATTATTTACTTGGTTTTCCTGAAGTTTGGAAATAGTAAACAACCCTGGCTTCCGTTGGGTCCAGTTCTTTCGCTTTGTTAAAATAATCTAATGCTTTGGCGTGGTCCTTATCCTTAAATTCGGCGTAATTGCCTAAATAAACATAAGCGTCAATCAAATTTGATTTCGTATCATCGTCAGGGGTTCCGCCTTTTGCAAGAATTAACTGGATATACTGTTCATAATAAGGTTTTGCCAAACCTTTAATGTTATTTCTATCTGAGCTTTCTTCAAAATCTTTTACACCTGCGTGAAAGAATACAATTTTTGCATTTGGTTTTGATGATAGTTTGCGTTCAACATAAGTAAGCGCTGAATCGGCTTTTGTAAGCAAGGTTGAATCAGGCTTAAATGTCTTATCAGTTGTTGATTTACGGTACTGTGCTTTATAGGCTTCAAAATAGCTGAATCCTTCATAATAATGATCTGTGAGTTTGGCTTTGCGTGATCTTTCAGCATAAGCATGGTAGGCATCGCCGGCATCCTGATATTTTTTCAACGCAAATAGCGAGCCTGCAATTTCACCATAAATATCAACCTGGCTGGTATCTAATGAAAGAGCCTTCCTGAGGTCAAGTACCCCTAACGAATCTTGCTTATTCTTTAGCTCCAGCTTACCTTTAACCAAATAATCACGCGGGATAAGACGTTTCGGATCGGCTTCGTTAATCCATTTGGTAATAGCGGTTAAGCCGTTGGTGTAATCTTTGTTTTCAAAGGCGGCGTAACCTAAATAACGGTACACCCTTAAATTACCCTTTACAGCAGTAAGGTCTGTGGCCACTTTTTGCAAAGTGGGATAGTCTTTCGCATCAATCAGGAAGTCGGCATAACGCATTTGCGATTCAACTGAATAATCAGTCAGGTTGATGTATTTTTTATAGTTCTCAACGGCCTGGGCAATTTTAGCATCATGCTGCGACGGGTCGGTATAAGCCCAGCGGACATCAGTTTCGGCCCATTCGCGATAAGCAGGCCCGAAATTCGGGTCAATTACCAAAGCTGCCTGGAATTGTTTTTCAGAATCTTCAAAATTGTCGGCAAACCGCCAGAGAACACCTTCTGCAACATTGGCCGAAGCCAGTTTTGGATCAATGGTTAAAGCAGTTGAGTAACCATTGTATGCTTCAGTGCTTTTTAATTGCGAACGGTTGGCATCCCCTAAAGCTACATATATCTGGGCGTCTTTAGGGTTGGCAAGCAGTCCTTTATTCAAAATGGCTATGGCAGCATCGGCATCGGCCGGGGCAATTTTTGCCCCATTGGGGCCTATGGCGCTCCCGGTAAGCGGCAATAGATAGGAGAGGCCCACGTATAAAAACGGGGTGCTGTTTTTTTTACCTGCCAGCTCAATGGCCGAGTTGAAATTTGACGTCGCATTGGCAGCGTCTTTTTCCATGTGGGCAACGGCGCCCAGGCCTGCAAAATTTAATGCAGATTTACCGTTAACAGCCAATCCCTTGTTAAAGGTTGCTTTAGCTGAATCAAGGTAATCCTGTTTTATATACACCCATCCCAGGTAAAAGAAATTTTCATCTTTATCTGCCTGGGTATGTGTGAGATTTTTCAGCATCGACTTAGCCTTCTGATATTGCTCGTCATCAATCGCCTTTTTAGCATCGGATAAGCTTTGCGAAAAAGCAGTCGATCCTATAAATAAGAATCCCAACCCCGCGGCCGCTATTTTACTGGTAATTTTCATCATTATTAATCTTCGTATTTTGTTATTATTTTGCTGTAACCTGTTTAGTTTGAACTAATTCCTTTTCATTATGCAATTATATGTCTTTTAGCGTAAACTTTTATATACAAACTGATACAAAATTGCCACAAAATTGCTATAACTGTATTTTTTTCTCAATGGTAATCTCCCTTCCGGGGATATTATCAGGCAAAATGCCTGATTTTAAGATTATTCTTTGCCCCCTGTCACTTTTCATAAACCCTGCAAATTCCATACCCAAACCATATTTTCCGGTGCAATTCAGTATATAAAGATTCCGGGTCAGGGGGTATTGTTTTAATGCCAGTGTATTTTGCGACGGCGAATAATACTGCGCATCAGGGTCTTTTCCGGTATCATCTTTTACTGCAACAATTTTAACCTTCCCAACGGCGCCGGCATAATCTTTGTCAGGATCGTTGAGCCAGCTAAAACCGGTTATCCCTATTGCATCCGGGTGTTCGCTTACATATTTTATAACTTCTTTGTTCGATTTTAACGAGTAAATATTTTTTTGCGTGAAACCGCTGCTTCCCGAAAAGTCTTTCAAATACCTTACTAAACTTGAGTTGGCGTTATCAAAAACGATATTTTTATCCGTTTTAGTATCGCCATTCAATATTTTTTTTATTTGGCTTACGGTTATCGTCGTATCATTCGACGCCTGGTTTACAATTAATGCAATAGCGTCGATGGCAAAGCGGTCGATTACCGGTTTTAAGTTCTTGTTTTTTAGTAACGCGGCCTTTTCGGCGGCATTTAAATCGCGCGACAGGATCACTACCCTGGCGCTGTCGTCCAATAAAAGGTTTACTACGCTGTTTTCGGGGGCATATACTATTTTCGGACGGACTTTTGTATAGGTAGCCTTAAAAACATAAAGTTCCTCATCAACTATTGGTTGGAAAGATTCATCCACAACAAACTCAGCGTTGTTGTTTGTAAACCTGTCGGGATACTCCTTTTGAGTTTTATGTTTACAGCCTTGTATCAGCACAAACACCCCGATTGTTGCCAGGATAGTTACAGTGACGGATAATAACTTAAAATCATATTTCATCCTGTTTCCTTTTTAGTATTCGTGAAAAACGCAAAACTGCATAAAGGATAATAACCGCTCCAAATAACAACTTCTGGGTTTTTGGAATATTTGGCAGCATTGCATCCCAAAACATCACCATTAAACCCAGGCAGCAAAAACAAATAAAGGCTGTAACTCCTAAAATGAGCAAAAATCGCCTTTTGGGCGATTTTTGCTCGTTATGATTTGATAACATTGTTTTATTGATCAGTTCCTAATGTAAAGGATATAGGAACGCTGTAGGCCACACGTACAGGGCGTCCGTTTTGGATACCTGGTTTCCAGTGCGGTGATGCTTTGATTACGCGTACTGCTTCTTCATCGCAACCATCGCCAATGCTCCGTGCAACTTTAACATCTGTTAATGAACCATCGCGCTCACACACAAAGCTCACAATAACCCTTCCTTGTGTGCCGTTTTCCCTGGCAACAGCCGGATAGCGGATACTTTTTTGCAGATACCTGCCAAAAGCTTCCAAACCTCCCGGAAACTCGGGAACCTGTTCAACCGAAGTAAAAATATGGTTGTTGTCTTCTTCGGTAACTTTAACATCCGATGTACCTACAGGTTCATCAATGGTTACTTCAGCGTTTTTATCGCCTTTCAGGTTTTTTTGGCCCGGGTCGGCAACTTCAAGTTCTTTTACGGTCGGTGGTTTTTCTTTCACCTCAGCATCCGGCTTAACTACCGGCGGCGGGAATTTAACCTGATCAACCTTTGGTTTAGGCGGCTCAGGCGGCGGCGGCGGAGGTGGTTTCTTTATGTCCACCGGCGGTGGCGAAAGCACCACGTTGGTGATCTTCACCTTTTCTTTGGCCGCAGGGACAAAACCTGCGATCATATTGATAATTGTATTTGCAGATATCAAAATAACAGAAAGCAGGACGCCGATAATAAGGGCTTTACGGGTGTTAACTCCGTTATCCTTTCTTAATTGGTAAGCGCCATAAGCTTTGTTACGGTCTGTAAAAACAAAATCAATCCATTTTTGGTCTAATATGTCTAATTTTGATCCAAACATTTTTTTGACTTTAATATTAATTAACGTTATTAGTAATTAAAAATTACTTAGTATAAACCATTCTTTTGTAAATCGGCAATTTCCATTGGTGTAATTTTCACAATGGCTTTTGACTGCACATTGGTAATATTCAGTTCGTCGAGGGCATTCACCAGGTTTTCGTAAGTTGATTTATCGCTCGGTTTTATCAGAACGATCATGAAATTATCGGGAGCAGCATGAGTTTCTGCAACTTTCTTCCCGTTTTCAATCAGCGCTTTGCGTAAACCATCCTTACCATAATTATCAACAGTAGGTGCGCTTTTGCCCGGTTCGCCCATATACCATTCAATTTTGTTATGACTACCCAAAAGTATCGTCATTGAACGGGTGGCGGCAACCGGTAATTGGCTTTTTTGCTCTGAATTATCTGGCATGGCCAGGTCCATTGCTTTCTTTTTACTTAGCGTAGTGGTAAGCATAAAGAAGGTGATCAGCAAGAAAGCCAAATCAACCATCGCAGTCAGATCGACACGTGTTGATTGCTTTTTACTTCTTACTTTTCCGCCTTTATGTTTACCCCCGCCGGAGGTATCTAATTCTGCCATAGCTTTTTATTTTTTAGAGGCCGCTCTTAGGTCGGTAATTAAATTAAACTTGAAAATCTTTTGATGACCCAATACACCTATTACTTCGTTGATCATAGGATATTGTTCTTTACGGTCGCCTTTTATAGCAATATCCAAAGCCTTATCGTGCAAGCCTTTGTCGGCCTGGCGCGATAAATAGATCCAGTTACCCAGCTCGTTGGTAGCAGTGGTATCTATTGGGATACCGGGTTGCGGAAAACCTTTACGTTCATCCGGGCGCAGATCAAGGAATTGTTTTAAATTGGCAATAGGTACGCCAAACACTTCAAGCAGCGAAAACTTGGCTGTTTCCTCGGGTGTAAAAACGATCTTGTATTTATCGCCCATTGCTTTCAAAGTCGCAGCGCGAACGTCAGATCCCGTAACAGAATAAAATATCTTGTCTTTACCGTCAACGTTACCAATAGTAATCATGGCAAGGTTTTCTTCAGGAACAAGCTTGGTATTTGTGGAGAACGGAACCTCAGCCTTGGTTGGGTCTTCAACCTTCGGCTTGGCAGTTAATATGAAAAATGTAAGTAACAGGAACGCCACATCGCACATAGCTGT
>JBIOHE010000278.1:0-5727 GCA_044448725.1 Sphingobacteriales bacterium
ACTATATTGATATTATGGCGTGCAAATACATCGTTAATTTTGGCCAATATCCCCGGCACGTTTTTATGGATGTGAATTAAGCGGTGCGCGTTGTTGTTTCGCGGCGGCTGCAGGTCGGGGAAGTTGCAGCTGGTATGCGTTTTGCCTTCATTCATAAAGGCGATTACCCTTCTCGGGATAAAATCATCGTTGCGGGGGTTATTCTTGGGGTCATCAAAAATGATGATGCCATTTTCGCAGGCCGTTTCCATCAGTTTGCGACCGCTGACCCTGCCGAATACGCCGATCACTTTTAACCTTCCGGCATTTTGAATTTGTTCGGGCGTAGGCTGGTGTTCTTCATCGCAAAACAGGATCCCTGCTTCTTCCAGGTATTTTTCTTCAATGCTTTCCCGCTGACGGATATTGTAGCCTTCTTTACGCATTTGCGCCAGTGCATCTTCCTCCACATCGCCAACTACCAGGCATTTAATGCGGTTTTTAGGATAGGATATAGCCCTGGGCAGTTTGTTGATGTACAAAAACTCGTCAAAGCTGGGCGTAATATGGTCCGCCTTTTCGGCTACCGACTTTCGCTCAATATTCTCCGTAAAGGCAAAAAACTTTTTAATCATCCCCGATTCCTTTAGCTGGAAATCAGAATAGCCATCGCCAATACCGTAAATATCGCCGGGCAAGTTCAATTCTTTTAATAATTTAACTTTCCCACCTTCCTGCGAAAGGGGGTTGCTTCGGTCATAACCAATGATGTTGCCTTCATCGTCGAACACAAAGGTGTTGGCGTAAATGTTTTCCTTTTTTATAAAGTATTCGGTGACCACCGGAATAATAAATTCTTTAAAACCGCCCGATACGATCAAAACTTCATCAGCATGGTTTTTAAAAAATATCGTATTACGGGAGAAAGAGGTAGATACTTTTTTCTTTAAATGCGTAATCAGTTGCTTTAAATGTTCGCGGTTAGCCTGTAAAAGTTTAACGCGGTTCTCCAGACTTTGGGTGAAAGATAATTTGCCCTCCATAGAGGCGTTGGTCAGGTCCTCAATCTGTTTGTATATTTTTTCCCTGTCGGGATTATTTTTCAGGGAGATACGGGCCAGTTCGTCTAAAGCCTCTACCTGTGTAAATGTACTGTCGAAATCTATGATGAAGTATTGATCCATTTAGTTTAATGTGCAAATGTGTCCGCCAACCGGCGCATGCAAATGTGCGATTTTTGGATTGATTTTTTAAATGATGTTTATAAAGACGATGGGATTTGTAGAGACGCAATACTTTGCGTCAAATACTTTACGTCTGACATGGGGTTCGGCGAATCGAAATTATTGGTTGAAGGTTTGTGTAAGATAGCCTTTTACAGAGCCGTCGGCTCGAAATATTTTGTAGCAACGGGTTTTAACCCGTTGAACAGAAAGACCAATAGTAAGAGTGCAGTAGGTACGATCCGTTTTTGATCATTAGTTTTGCCGTATTTATATGTGTTCGTCCGCCCATTGGCGGATCTTAATGTTTCCCTCATTGCTTTCTTCAACGGATTAAAATCCGTCCGCCCATTGGCGGATATTTATCGAGGCACCGCCTCTGTTTGAGCCTAAAACACTATTTAATCCTGATAAAAACACTGTTTTCTAAAAAACCATGAATTGTTAACACCCACAAATCGTTATAGGGCTCCTTATTATTTGCATCTTATTTTTTGCAATTCAGCATATTTTTTCATTAGATTTGGTAAACATACCCCAAACAATTTTGCTTAAATAATTAATTATCAAAGCTGTAAATAATTTGTTGCCTGCTTATTGAGTGTATTCTTGTGCCTGTTTTTTTTAGGCACAAAAAAGCGGGGCTGAAAATGGAAATTAAACATCATCCACAATAATTAACAGAATAATAACCCTAAAATCACGATTATGCAAGTTCCTGTAAATTATCTCGCAGTAGCGGCAGCCGCCATTGCCTGCTACATTATTGCTGCCATTTGGTATGGCGCCATCTTTGCCAAGCTGTGGCAGCGGCTCACCGGTATCACCGATATGAAGCCAGCCCCAATGAACATTGTGCTGGTGCTGATCGCTTCCTTTGTGATGGCCTATGTATTGGATCACTCCATTGTTTTTGGCAATTTTTATTTAAAAACAAGCGGCGTACAAGGCGGACTAATGGGTGCATTTTTCCTCTGGCTGGGATTTGTAGCTACAGTAACCCTTTGCACCAAGCTTTATGAGAAAAAGCCATGGGGCCTTTGGCTCCTGGACAACGCCTTTTGGCTGATCTCGATGATGGTGATGGCTACTATTTTGTCAGTATGGCCGTAGGCGGTATTCATTGCAGGGGAAATTAGGAAGCTGTCTAAAAACGATTCCGGGGAATTATAGCGTCTAAGACTGAATTTTATTAAGTTTGATATACCAAACAATTTAACGCTTATCAAATGCATCCACAAATTTTTAATACGCAAAACGCCCCGCGCCCTAATGCTTTTGTTCCGCAGGCAGTAATAGCCGGTAATCTCATTTTTGTATCAGGTACGGTTGGTACTGATCTTTCGACAGGGAAACTGGTTACAGGTGGTTACGAACAACAAGTTATACAGTCTTTTCGAAACCTGAAGACAATATTAGAAGATGCAGGGAGTTCGATGGATAAAGCGGCAAAAATAACCGTGTTCATGGTATCAGACGAGGATCCCGATTTTTCCGTCATTAATAGGGTTTACAGCCTGTTTTTTCCAAATGTAACACCTGCCCGAAGTGCTCCGCAGGTGTTGCCTTTTCCCGGAGGAATTCTTTTTTCTGTTGAATGTATCGCCGTTATTTAGTTAAGTGTCGTAATAAAAGTGGTTCTGCTGATTTGGTCCCCCTCTTTATTGAGCGGGCGGACTGCTAAGTATTCTCAACTCTTTGACTTTTCCTATCGGGTTAAAATTGACGTTTCCGGCAGAATCATATTCGGCTGGTTTCTTAGTAGCCAATTCAAAGTTTTCCTTATATTTAGACATGAAATTTTACCTTGCCGTATTGCTTTTATTTTTATTTTCATCGTGTATCGACCAACCTGAAAATTATCAATATGATATCTTGCGTCGCCAACTCACCCCTGATCGGAAGCATTACATTTACGATTACAGCCGGGAGGGAGGATTTGTAACAAGTAATGAAATATCCGGAAGGCGATTAATGGGAATCAATGAATCTTTCGGAGAAAACACAGGCAAAGATGTAGCAGGGATTATCGACCACTGGTCAAAAGACACAGTAATTATCCATATTTACCGAAGGGACTACGAACAACCGAAAGATACTTTTATAATTAAAACGGAATATGAATCTTATGATGGAATAGTTATTAAAAGGATTTACGAGCAACCAATTGTGGGAGGAGGCATTGCAGATGAAATCAATTTTGACGCAATAAAAATTGAGAATAACCGAATAAAATTCTATGGGGCAAAGAGTAAGTTTGAGGATAAAAAAAGCTCTGATCCGGAGATTAGTTTTTCATCAGGTGAAGTTTTGGTTTATTCAGATTCAGGCTCTCTGACTAAAATTGAAATTGACAAACAATATAAGTCTATGAATTTTTCACGGATTGATGAATCGGGTAAAAGATTATATAATCAGCCGGAGGTTGTTATTAATACCTATGAATTCACACCAAGAAAAAAAATAAATCCCAATAGTTTGGGAGAAATAGGAATATTTCGGGATTATAAGCTACCAAACCAGCGCTAATTTGTTCTCCCCCTTCAGGGGGCCGGGGGGCTGGCCAATATTCTCAACTCCTTCGGATAGTAATTATTGATCCGGTTTGGTAACAGTTTTGCCCATCCTAATGGCTGCCCTTCAAAGGTCATCAGGCTCCAGCCTTTATTAGTAGTATTTATATTGATGTTCTCGCGCCTTAAATATTGTATGGCCTGGGTATAGTCGAGTTCTGTTTGTAAAACTGCATCCTTATTAATATAGGTGCTTAAAGCCAGCTCATGATCGGGGATCAGATCATTACCCATCAGCTTACCGATCCTAACACCCGATTTTTTGAGATACAAATGCCGTTGTAATGTATCCAGACTTTCTTTATGCACCTTGTTTATCGCCAGCCATTCGTCATTCACCATAAAATAGTAAAAGTCATCAGGCGTATTGAGGTAAGTTTTTACCAGTTCGATCTCTTTAAGGGCCAGCTTTTGATGCCCTTTTGTTTTAAAGGAAGGTAATTGGGGCGTTTGGCCTTTCTTTTTTAAGCAGGCTGCAAACAAACCTTCGCCTTTTACCTTGCCGGGATAAAAACGATAGCCATAAGCTTTATGCTCAGGCGATGTGGTTTCAACAATACCCCAGTCCTTATATATAGGTATGCGCAGGCTTTCCATATCAAATGTTTCGCAAAGCCAATCCAGTATATCCTCGTTTTCCTGGTGCGAATAAGAACAGGTACTATATATAAGGTGTCCATCCTCTTTCAGGGCCGGGTAAATATCAGCAAGGATGCGCTCCTGCCGCTGGCGGCACATATTCACATTATCAGCCGACCATTCATTCATCGCTGCCGGGTCTTTACGGAACATGCCCGAGCCCGAGCAGGGCGCGTCAACCAGTATCGTATCAAAAAATCCGCTAAGCCTGCTGAAATCCTTCGGATCGTTATTGCTTACTATTATATTAGGTGTACCCCATCGGTTAAGGTTATCACATAAAACAGGGACGCGGGTTTTAATGATCTCATTCGCGACTAACAAATCATTACTGCCGATAGCCGAATTGATGAGTGTGCTTTTACCGCCGGGAGCGGCGCACAGGTCCAGTATTTTTACCGGTTCATCATTATCGGGGCGGATGGTTTTAAGGATATGATCAATAAACATGGAGGATGCTTCCTGTACATAATAGCATCCTGCATGGAAAAGCGGGTCGAAAGTAAAGGATGGTCGGGTGTCCAGGTAATAGCCTTCGGAGCACCAGGGCACTTGTCCGTTTGTTTTTATGGCCGACGGTTTAAAGGGATTTGCTCTTATTGAAGTGGGCGATTCAATAAAATTATGGGCATTGATGAAATTTTCGGAAGAAAAACCGGGTTCGCCGGATAAAGAGTTCAGAAAGTTTTCGGGGAAAATTTGTTCATTCATTTCAATTTCAAAGATACAAAATCAATAATTGTGATTGCACAGGCATTGCTAACAGAAAGATGTTGTTTTAATAACTATTAGTTTACAGGCAGTTATATGCGCAGTTCAAGTTTTTATAAAATTCTTTTGGATGGGAGGCGATTTTCTCTGTATATTTGATGCCGCTTTGGATAAAAGGGATTGTTTTTTGAAATCAGGCGACTAAATAAAAAATCTAAAATAAGTGAAAATAACACTTGATAGATATAAAAAATAATCGCATCTTTGCAGCCCGCAAACGAAGGAGAAAAAGTGGTTTTGGAAGCGGGGAGCGAGCTAAAATAAAAAAAAATAAAGTTTGCAGAATTAAAAAAGGTTCTTACCTTTGCACTCCCGAAAGAAAGGGACGCTAAATAAGGCGGATGACGGAAGCGATTTCCGGCATCAAAATTGAAAAAGTAATCATTGTAAAAGGTGATAACACATATAATCTGAGCCGTGAGGGTGAAGGTGAAAAGTTCTTAAAAGGTATAGATAATCATGTAGCGTAACAGCAGAAGGGAGCTGAAAGCGAAAAGGTAAAAGCGAAAAGCTGTTAAAAGCTTTGGGCTTTAAGCTTTAGG
>JBIOHE010000279.1:0-5721 GCA_044448725.1 Sphingobacteriales bacterium
ACATATTTTAACCCTTGATTCGCATTACTTATTGATATTAATAATGAACAGGAAGAACGGGTTTTATTAGCTTTCTTAAACAGTCTGAAATATAACTATAGCACAGGGATTCAGTCAGATGGTTTATCAGACGTACAAAAACAGGAAATTCTTCGCAGGGAAGAGGCATTTAAGTCCGGTAAAATAAAATCGGAACCCTGGATGGAGGTTAGAAAGCGTTTTTTTAATAAATGCTGTTCAATTTTCAGAAAAATATCGTTTCGCACTGTTGAGACGTTTTCCATTTCGCATAGTTTACGATATCGAAGAAAATGAAAATTTGGTAAATGTAACAGCCGTGTTTCACACCAGCCGCGATCCCAAACGGTTTTGAATAACTGTTCTGATCTCAGATAAAACATTTTTAATGTGTATGTTTCGATAAACGTCTTTGTTTTTGCTGCTTTTTAAAAAAATCTTTTAACTTCAAAAAAAACCTCCTATATTTGCATTCCTTTTTGGAGAGGCTCCCGATTACTATCGGGACAACTCTAAGGAAATTGCCTGATAGTATAATGGTAGTACGACGGTTTTTGGTACCGTTTGTCTAGGTTCGAATCCTGGTCGGGCAACATTCAAATATTTCGGATTTCGGAATTTCGATGTCGGATTTAATCCGGTCCGCTATTGGAAATCCGAATTGTTTTTTAGAATAAGCAGGAAATTCCGAAATCGAAATTCCGAATTCCGAAATCAAAAAAGAAATGCCGTTACAGTTTAATACCGTTAAGTTATTTGCAGGCTCAGGCACATTGGCGCTTGCAGAACATATTGCCGCATCCTACGGCCACGGGCTTGGTGATGTGGTATTAACCCGGTTCAGCGACGGCGAATTTCAACCCCATTTTAACGAATCGGTGCGCGGCTGCGATGTGTTTTTGATACAGAGCACCAACCCGCCAACCGATAATCTGGTTGAATTGCTGATGATGACTGATGCCGCACGCCGAGCCTCTGCACATTATGTAACTGCGGTTATCCCTTATTTCGGATTAGCCCGCCAGGACAGGAAAGATAAACCACGTGTGGCTATAGGTTCAAAACTGGTTGCCAATATATTGGTGGCTGCGGGTATTAACCGCATTATGACGATGGACCTTCACGCAGCCCAGATCCAGGGATTTTTCGATATCCCGGTTGATCACCTTGATGCCTCGGTAATTTTTGTCCCCTATATAAAAAGTCTGAAACTTGGTAATTTAACCATTGCTTCGCCGGATATGGGCGGTTCGTACAGGGCGCGTACTTTTGCAAAATACTTTAATGCGGAGGTGGTAATTTGCGATAAACGCCGTAAACGCGCCAATGAAATTGAATCGATGACCCTTATCGGGGATGTTACCGACCAGGATATTGTATTGATTGATGATATATGCGATACTGCCGGTACGCTGGCAAAAGCAGCCGGCCTGATTATGGAACGCGGCGCCCGTAGCGTGCGTGCGGTTTGTACACACCCGGTATTGTCAGGCAAAGCTTACGAAACGATAGAAAATTCGGCTTTAACAGAATTGATAGTTACCGATACCATACCGCTTAAATACGAAAGCAGTAAAATAAGAGTATTAACAACTGCCGATCTGTTTGCCAAAGCCATTATGAATGTAAATGAGCACGGGTCAATAAGCCAGTTGTTTAAGGTGGACTAATCAGTCCATGGTCCATGGTCGATAGTCCATGGCAATTTTGAAATAAATACAATACCATGGTCTATGGACTATCGACCATGGACTTTTTAAATAAATAATACATACAACACCATGGTCTATGGACTATCGACCATGGACTTAATTAACAACAAACAAATGAAATCAATTGCTATTAGCGGTTCTCCAAGAGAGAACGTAGGGAAAAGAGACGCTAAAGAACTGCGTTACCAGGCACTGGTGCCCGCAGTACTTTACGGTGGGCCAACCCAAACCCACTTTTCAGTGTCCGCAGCTGATTTGAAAGCCGTAGTTTACACGCCGGTTGTTCATTTCATCGACTTAGACATTGCAGGTACAAAATCAAGGGCTATTATTAAGGACATTCAGTTCCATCCCCTGACAGAACAAATTATCCATGTTGACTTTTTGTTGCTGGATGATAAAAAACCAATCACTATTGAGATCCCTGTTAAATTAACAGGAACTTCGCCAGGTGTTAAAACCGGTGGTAAGCTGGTTCAAAAATTAAGAAAATTACGTATCAAAGCATTGCCAAAAGATCATTTGGATGCTATTGAAGTAAGTATCGAAACTCTGGAAGTTGGTAAATCGGTAAAAGTTGGCGATTTGAGCGTTGGAAAACTTATCATCACCAATGCAAAAGAAGATACCATTGTATCGGTAACAACATCACGTGCATTGCGCCAGGCTGAACAGGAAGCAGCTTCAGGTAAAAAATAATTATATCTGATTTCACCGATTAACGGGTGATTTCACCGATTATAAAATGATTACACAGATTAACAGCGATAGGTTTAAACTTATCGCTGTTTTTGTTTTAATTAATATCTTCGCACTTTAATGTGTCCCCAATCCAAAAAGCTATAATCTTAAAAAGACTATGGACTATGGACTATGGACTATGGACTTGGCATGAAATATCTCATCGTTGGTTTAGGAAACATCGGACCCGAATATGCTGATACCCGGCATAATATCGGCTTTATGATATTAAACGAATTTGCAAAGCAGGAAAGCGCCAAATTTTATAATGAACGCCTGGCTTACTATGCCGAGGTTAACCATAAGGCGCGCACCCTGTGCCTCATCAAACCGACCACCTATATGAACAACAGTGGTAAAGCGGTTAGCTACTGGATGAAAGCATTGAAAATACCGGTTGAAAATGTATTGATCCTGGTTGATGACATCGCCCTTCCCTTTGGCACCCTCCGTTTAAAACCCAAAGGCAGTGCTGCGGGGCATAACGGCTTAAAAGATATCGAGGCTACGCTGGGCCATAATCTTTACGCCCGACTGCGTTTTGGAGTTGGTGATGATTTCCCTAAAGGCCGGCAGATTGATTATGTACTGAACAGTTTTGATAAAGATGAATTGCCGGAACTGCCTGCCTTGATAGACAGGTCGATTGAAATGATAAAAAGTTTTGCTGCGATCGGTACTGAATTGACCATGACGCGATACAACAAGTAACATACCTGTTACGACAACTAATATTTTAGTTAAATTATGTTAATTCATGTTAAATCCCTTTAACCGGCTGCAACACATCGGTAACTTACAGCGTCATTAGCCAAAAATTTATCATGAAGAAACTTTTGCTGTTTGCATTCTGCTGTTGCCTTGCAGCCCGGGTACTGGCCCAATCCACACCGAATACGTTAACAGTTAAAGGGATTGTTATTGATTCGCTTACCAGTAAACCTTTAGGCTTTGCCACGGTAATATTGCTGGATGCCAAAACACAGGTATCGGAAAAAGGCGGATTGACTAAAGATGACGGCAGTTTCGAGCTGAAAGGTGCTATGGGCAAAGCCAGCAGGCTGTCCATAATTTCTGTAGGCTATAAAGGCAAGGTTTTAAATATCAGCGGCAATGATGCTGAGGTAAATACGGGCAAAATATTTTTAACGCCTTCGAGCAAAGAGTTAAACGAAGTTTCGGTAACCGCGCAAAGGCCTATCATGAAACGCGAGGTTGACCGGATAAGTTACGACGTACAGGCCGATCCCGAAAGTAAGGCGCCGACAGCGCTGGATATGATGCGCAAAGTGCCTTTGTTATCGGTGGACGCGAATGACAACATCAAACTGAAAGGCAGCGGGAACTATAAGATCCTGGTAAATGGCAAGGAATCGGCGCTGGTGGCTAAAAACCCCTCGGATGTATTACGATCAATGCCGGCCACTAATATCGAAAAGATAGAGGTAATTACCACGCCGCCTGCCAAATATGATGCGGAAGGGCTGGCAGGTATCATCAATATTATCACCAAAAAAAATGCCGACCAGGGTTATACAGCCAACATCAGCGGGCGGTATAACAGCCTTTTTGGCCCCGGTATTAATTTACAGGGCAGCGCCAAACAGGGAAAACTTGGTTTAAGCATGTTTGCCGGCTTTAGCAAAAACCACCCTTTTGTAGCGGGTACCAACAATACCCAAACCATTTTTGGCGGGCAAACTACTACCCAACCCGGCACAGCCAGCAATCAGTTCGGTCATTATTATACTGAGGCTGAATTGAGTTATGATATTGACAGTCTGAATTTGTTAACAGCGTCATTCGAGCTTTTTCATGGCAGGCAGAACCAAACCAGCGATCAGTTTTCAACTACTTTAAACAATGATGGCTCGGTGGCACAGCAATATGAACAAAATGCCACGGGCTATAACACCTTTGGCGGCATGGATGCTAACGTTAACTACCAGATCGGTTTTAAACGCAACAAGGAGCAGCTGTTAACACTATCGTTTAAATTCAGTTATTCGCCCAGTATCAATTACAGTGATAACCAGTTTTCACAAAGACTGAATGATTTCCAGTCGCAGCAACCCGATTTCAGGCAATATAATAATGCCGGCGAAAGGGCGCATACCGTGCAGATCGATTATGCGCAACCCTTTAAGGTGATCACACTGGAAGCCGGCGCCAAAGCCATTTTACGGAATGACTACAGTAACTTCAACCGGTCAGACCTGGATTCGGCAACATCGGTTTACAATTTAAACCCGATTTATACGGATAATTTTAATTACCAGCAAAATGTGTTCAGTTTGTATAACTCGTACCAGGTAAAGCTGAAGAAATGGACAGCCAAAGCTGGTTTAAGGCTGGAACATACCAGCGTTAATGCTGATTTTAAATCAGTTAATTCGACGCTCAATACTGGCTATAATAATCTTATTCCATCCATATCCGTACAGCGCAGTTTTAAAACCAGCAGCTTTAATTTGGGGTTTACGCAACGCATCCAAAGGCCTGGTATTTACCAGTTAAATCCTTTTGTTGATAATTCGAATCCAAAGTTTATCAGCACAGGTAACCCTAACCTGCGCCCCGAACTGAACAATACATTTGAATTAACCTACAGCAACTTTTCAAAAAATTCATTCACCGTTGGGACAAGCTATCAGTTTTCCAATAATTCCATTCAAAATGTGTCCAACCTGCAAACAGACAGCACGGCCAACCACGTGAAAGATACGGTCACCAAAACGACGTACCAGAATTTGGGCAGCAACAGCAGTCTTGGCTTTAATGTAAACGCCAATTTCACCATCACCCCTAAAATATCGCTCAGTCTGAACGGTTTTGTTTCAAAAATATGGCTGAAGGGTACCTATAACGGGCAGTTTTATGAAAACACCGGTATTACCGGCAACGCGTTTGCCAACGCTGGCTACAAGTTTGGTAAGGGCTTCCGGGTAGGGATCGATGCAGGGTTCTTTAGCGGTGATGTCACGCTGCAGGGGCATTCGAGTGCGTTTATCTACAACTCGCTGGTAGTCACCAAAGAGTTTTTAAACAAAAAAGCCACGATCTCGCTGGTAGCGAATGACCCGGAATCAAAATTTCATAACAATACCACAAACACAACCACGCCGCAATATATGGCCTATTCCCTTAACCAGGACGCGTATCGCACCTTTGCCGTAAGGTTTAGCTATAAGATCGGCAAGCTGAACAGCGAGATCAAAAAGAACCAGCACGGGATTAATAATGATGATAC
>JBIOHE010000280.1:0-5677 GCA_044448725.1 Sphingobacteriales bacterium
CAAAAGCCTTTGTTAACGATTATTAGCTTAAATTGGCATAGCTCTTGAACCATAGCAGGCAGGCGGAGCATCCGCCGTTTAATCTGTTTTTATTGTCCCTGGATTTTTGCAGGCTGACAATATGACGTTTTTTACCTTATTTAATAGCTTTTGATGAGTTTTGATCCATTTAGTTTTAATAGCGCGCTACCCGTAATAAACGAAGATTCTGAATTTTTTCCGCTGATGTCATCTGAGGATGAAGAGGAAATGAACAACGAAGCTTTGCCCGAATTTTTGTCTATTTTACCATTACGAAATACTGTGTTATTTCCAGGGGTAGTTATACCCATTACCGTAGGAAGAGATAAATCAATTAAGCTGATCCGCGACGCCAACAAGGGTAGCCGCATGATCGGGGTGGTTTCTCAACAGGATGTGGGTATTGAAGACCCGTCATTTACCCAGTTAAATAAAGTGGGCACCATTGCGCTCATTATAAAAATGCTGCAAATGCCTGACGGGAACACCACAGTTATACTACAGGGTAAAAAACGGTTCATTTTAAAAGACGAGGTTCAGAGTGTACCCTACATTAAGGCTACTATTGAACCTTTTAAAGAAGTAAAGCATAAGGTAGATAAAGAATTTAAGGCTATGGTATCGTCTATAAAAGACATGGCCATGAGTATTATCCATCTTTCGCCCAATATTCCAAGCGAAGCAGGTATAGCTATCCGGAACATCGAAAGTACTTCGTTTCTGATCAACTTTATCTCGTCAAATATGAATGCGGATATGGCTTCCAAACAACGCTTGCTGGAAGAGCCTAACCTGCGTAACAGGGCAAGTCTGGTTTTGGAGCACTTAACGTTAGACCTTCAAATGCTGGAGTTAAAAAACCAGATACAAAGCAAGGTAAGGGTCGATCTCGACAAACAACAGCGTGATTATTTTTTAAATCAGCAATTAAAAACCATACAGGAAGAACTTGGCGGTAATTCGCCGGACCTGGAAATTGAAAGCCTGAAATTGCGTGGTTCAAAAAAGAAATGGGCAAAAGAAGTTAATGACCATTTTGTTAAAGAACTTGAAAAACTGGCACGCACAAACCCTGCGGCCGCCGATTATTCGGTACAGATCAATTACCTTGAATTATTGCTTGATCTGCCTTGGAGCGAATTTACAAAAGATAACTTTGACCTTAAACGGGCCCAGAAAGTTTTGGATAAAGACCACTTCGGGTTGGAGAAGGTAAAGCAGCGTATTATTGAATACCTGGCGGTGCTAAAGTTAAAACACAACATGAAGGCGCCGATACTTTGTTTGGTAGGCCCTCCGGGTGTTGGTAAAACCTCGCTGGGAAAATCAATCGCGAAGGCCCTCGGACGTAAATACGTGCGGATGGCTTTAGGCGGGATACGTGACGAGGCCGAAATAAGAGGGCACCGCAAAACTTATATCGGTGCAATGCCAGGCCGTATAATTCAATCCGTAAAGAAAGCAGGCGCTGCCAACCCTGTTTTTATTTTAGACGAAATTGACAAAGTGGGCAATGATTTCAGGGGAGACCCGTCATCAGCTCTTCTGGAAGTGCTTGACCCCGAGCAAAACAGTACCTTTTACGATCATTATGTTGAGGTGGATTTTGATCTCTCCAATGTGATGTTCATCGCAACAGCCAACTCGTTAAGCAGTATTCAGCCTGCCTTGCTCGACCGTATGGAAATCATCGAAGTGAACGGCTACACCATTGAGGAAAAAATTGAAATTGCTAAGCAGCATCTGGTGCCAAAACAGCGTGAAGCACATGGGCTAAAATCAAAAGATGTAGTGATAAGGCCTGATATAATTGAGAAACTTGTGGTTGATTATACCCGGGAATCTGGCGTGAGGGCGTTGGAGAAAAAGATAGGCGCGTTGGTTCGCGGGGTGGCGAAAAATATTGCTATGGAAGAACCCTATAACCCAACTGTGAGCAAAGCGGATGTGGAAAGAATATTGGGTTCCCCAATCTATGATAAAGATCAGTATGAAGGCAATGAAGTTGCGGGTGTAGTAACCGGGCTGGCCTGGACACAGGTAGGCGGCGATATTTTGTTTATTGAAGCCAGTTTAAGCCCAGGTAAAGGCCGTTTAACCTTAACAGGAAGTCTCGGTGATGTGATGAAAGAATCGGTAAGCATCGCATTAGCTTATTTGCGGGCGCATGCTTCGGCATTTAATATTGATCCGCGCCTGTTCGATCAGTGGGACATTCATGTGCATGTACCGGCGGGCGCTACTCCTAAAGATGGCCCTTCTGCTGGTATTACCATGCTTACAGCCTTAACATCAGCATTTACCCAGCGTAAAATAAAACCGCACCTGGCAATGACAGGCGAAATTACTTTACGCGGCCGTGTATTACCGGTTGGTGGTTTAAAAGAAAAGATACTGGCCGCCAAACGTGCCAACATCAAAGAGATTATTTTATGCGCCTCAAACAAAAAAGATATACTGGAAATTAAAAAAGATTATATAAAAGACCTTCAATTTCATTACGTTACCGATATGCGCGAGGTAATTGATCTTGCTCTTTTGGATGAGAAAGTTAACAATCCGATCGATCTTTCTGTTAAAGAACCGCTCTCCGCATCCCCGATAAGTTAATAAGTTAATAACATTCATTAAGTTAAAAAAAGTTTTAGTTCTACATTTACGATCATAGATCGTATGGCTTAATTGATTTACGAAATGATGCACTGTATGTAGCGTTGAAACCTTTTGTTAATGGTTAGCGTAATACGCAGGCACACAATTGTAAATAATTAAAGTGTTTTTGTTAACTCGAAACCCAAAATTTAAAAAATGAATAAACCCTTTTTACTAAAAGCTATTTTTTTACTTCTACTTATTACTTCTCATTTTTGTTTAAAAGCTCAAAATCTTGAAGAAGATACCGTTAAAAGGGATTCCACAATCAGGTCGGCAGACAGGGCGCGTTCAGTATTCATTGAAGTTGGCGGGGCCGGGCTTGCGCTTACGTTGAATTATGATTCCAGGTTTGGTCAAACACGCGATAAATGGGGTTACCGTGCGGGGGCCGGGTATTACAATACCGGGGCTAATTCTGTGTTTTCAGTTCCCTTTCAGGTGAATTATTTATACAATATAGGCCATAGCACCAGTAGTTTTATAGAGGCGGGAGCCGGTACAACCTTTTTAATTTCAAGGGGGAGCACTAATGGCACCTATTTTCAATTTGATAACATTACAGGTTTTTGCGGAACAGTTTCGCTTGGTTACCGTTACCAGCAGGAAAATGGCGGTATAAATTTCAGGATCGTTTTTGACCCCATTATATATGACCAGGGCCTTTTGTATGAAGGCGGTATAAGCATTGGTTATACTTTTTAGGACAGTAAATCAAATAAATAATAATAAAAGCCTCACGATTATCGCGAGGCTTTTATTATTTTAGGCATTTAATCCATAGCCCAAATGAGATTCAAACTACTTGCACTGTTTAGCTTACTTTTTTCAACAGTTAATTTATTCGCCCAATCACACAGTAACGAGATAGGCGCAGAAACAGATAACGACTCGTACCTTATGCAGGGATCTGACAGGTATTATACCGACGGTATATTTTTTTATTACCGCCACGCGTTAAAAATTAAAAGCACCGACAGCGCCAAATTGCGCAACAAGGTATTGGGCTTTGAAATGGGGCAAAAAATATTTAACCCCCGAACCGGAAGTATTTATTACAATGGCGCGGATCAGCCCAGCCTGATCGACCGCCCTTTTGCCGGCTATCTGTACGTGGGTTCAACTTTAAATTTTTTATACAACAACGAAAGTAATTTAAAAATCAGTGCGCAATTGGGTGTTGTGGGGCCTGGTTCGTATGCCAGGCAGATACAGACCTTTGTTCATGATAATTTTGGCTTTTACCATCCAAGCGGCTGGGAGTACCAGATAAATAACGACTATGAGCTAAACCTTTCTGCTGAATACAACAGGCTGCTTGCAAGGGGCTCATGGATTGATGTTTCATTGGCAAGTTATCTTAATTTGGGTAATGGATTTACAGGCGCCGGTGTTGGACCTTTGGTTAGGTTGGGGTCATTTAACCAGTTATTTAATTCTGTGAGCACACAAAGTACCGTAAGCCGGGGCGAAGTGAAAGGATTGTTGCACAAGCACGAACTGTTTTTTTATTATAAACCTCTCGCCAATTACGTAGCTTATGATGCTACTATTCAGGGCGGTTTATTTGATAACCATAGCGGCCTGGAGATAACCAAAAATAAGGAACCTTTTATTTTTAGTCAGCAGTTTGGCGTAGCCTTTACTACTAATCGCTTTGTTTTTGATATTGCGGCTATTTTCCATACTTTGGATGATAAAGAAATGGTGCAATCCCATCAATGGGGAACAGTAACGGGGTTGTATAAGTTTAAGTAGATTGGAGATTAGAGGTTGGAGATTAGAGATTAGTTTTTTCAGTCCGAAAGTCTGAAAGAAGAAGTGTTTTTCTTTTTGCCAACAATTTATATAAAGAGCATTACCGCGCGTTACCCATGCGGCATTCCGTTATACCAAACGGGGATAATCATACCAGTTATTCATACGAGTGGAAACTAAACGGTCGCTGGAATAAACTGGGCGCTACTGTAAGCAATAATTTTGAGGATATTAAACCCGGAAGTCCCGAAGAATTTATTTTAGAGCATTACTGGGGCTATAACAGCCTGAGTGCCGTTAAAACCATGGAATACCAGGTGGAGCATGTGTCACGACAAACGGCAAATGTTACAGATGCAGTTTTTGATGCTGACGTCGCCGAACTGTATGGAGGGGCATTTGCACCGTTTTTACAAGCTAAACCTTATTCAGCCTGTTTCGCGAATGGATCGGAAATTAGTGTGAGGATTGGGAAGAATATAGAGGTTGACCCAGTGCTTTAAGTAAGCACTCTATTTTACAACTTATGTGGATCTAACACTTGCAACCCTTTAATATTTATAAAATCTTTTGTATTACGGCTTATTAAAATCAAGTTATGCACAATTGCAGTAGCAGCAATAATAGCGTCACCAAGTTTAAGTTTTTTATATCTTCTACGAAGTAAAATGGCTTGTTTAGTAACAACTTCATCTAATGGTAAAAGGACAGCTGTATTTAGAAACTCTTCCATAGCTAAAAGTTTGTCGGGGACATTGTCAAACCCTAATACTTCAATCTTTACCACAACGGAAATCAAAAAATTGTTATTGAAAAGCTCCTCAACAAAATCGCTGCCTTCTTGAGGTAAACGTAAAGCGGCAAAATCAATTATGACATTGCTGTCAATTAAATATCCCTGTCCCATTCGCTACGTGCCTGCTTTAGGTATTGATGATATTTTTCGGCTTCGTCGTTAGTTAATAATCCTTTGAAACGGGAAGCATTATTAGGTTTAGGTGTTTCCTCAAGCAACTCTTTCAGATCCTGATGTTTAGCTGTGATATTATTCCATTCAGATATAGGAATTATTACTGCCGTATGCCTGCCTGAATTGTCAGAAATATATTGTAGCGCCATTGTCCTGAATTTTTTACTAAAGTAAAATTAAACAAAACCAACGTATTTGACAATTTTTAATTTACAGTCAAATACCCCAGCACTTCCAGAATCGCCCTTACCTTAAGCAAGCATTCTTCATATTCGC
>JBIOHE010000281.1:0-5672 GCA_044448725.1 Sphingobacteriales bacterium
AGCTATTTAAGAACAATAGAAAACAAAAAAGCCTGAAAATCTTTGATTTTCAGGCTTTTTACAAATTTTAATTTGATATTCAGCGGTGAGGGAGGGATTCGAACCCTCGGTACAGTTTCCCGTACGTCAGTTTAGCAAACTGATCCTTTCGGCCTCTCAGGCACCTCACCATATTGCGGCCCATCAGGACCATTATCACATTAAACCCCTTTTTTCGGGACTGCAAATATAGCAATTCGCCCAAGCCGTCAAAAAAATATTTTTTTATTAGTTGATTAGTTGATTAAGTGAGTGGTAATGAGGAGTGAATGGTGAGTAGTCAGTAGTGAATTTGAGAGGAAATAGTGAATATTCAGTCATTATAGCTGGCGCATACCCTCAATACCACTCACCACTCACCTCTCACCACTCACCTCAATAATCTATCCTCACATGATAAATGCTCATCAGCATCCGCTTAAATATTGATTTTATGGTTTCAATATCCTTTAGGGTGATGTTACTATCCTTTAACTGGTTTTGGTCGAGCTTGTATTTTACGATGCGGTCAACCAGGTCGTTTATTGATTTTTCATCCGGTTCTTTAAGCGAGCGGGATGCTGCTTCAACCGAATCTGCCAGCATCAAAACACCGCCTTCTTTAGTAAAAGGGATCGGGCCGGGGTACCTGAACGTATTTTCATCAACAAATTTTTCAGGAAAGTTTTTGAGGAACGACTGGTAAAAATAATCAACCCTGGTATCGCCGTGATGGGTGCGTATAAAGTCGGTCACTATGTCAGGAAGGTTTGCCTTGCGGGCCATTTCAAGCCCTTTGCGCACATGCCTGATGATGATCTGGGCGCTTTCCTGGTAGGGTAATTTATCGTGCGGGTTAAAGCCCGACTGGTTCTCAATAAAATACAAAGGGTTTTCCATTTTACCGATGTCGTGGTACAATGCCCCTGCCCTTACCAGCAGGGCATTACCGCCAATGGTGTAAATGGCATTTTCGGCAAGGTTGGCAACCTGCAATGAATGCTGAAATGTTCCGGGGGCGCTGAAAGCCATTTCGCGCAGCAAAGGGGCATTGGTATTGGTTAATTCAATCAGTGTAATGTCGGAAGTAATGGCGAATACTTTTTCGAAAATATAAATGAGCGGATAAGCCAGCAAGGTAAGCAATACGCTTACCACAAAAGGAAGGAAATCCATCAGATCGATATTCTTTATACTACCCTCCCGCATAAATGATATCCCTATAAAGGCAACAAAATAAGTAAAGGAGATAACGAGCGCCGAAATAAGGAATTGTTCGCGGCGGATAAGATTTTTAATGCTGTAAATAGATACCATACCGGCCGTAAGCTCGAAATAAGCAAACTCAAAACTATTGGGAACGAAGAAACCGGCCATCAGCACCACCAGCAAATGTATATTTAAAGCCAGGCGGGTATCAAACAATATACGTATGATAATAGGCACTATACAATAAGGGATATAATACAGATTAGGCAGCTGCAATTTTATAGCCATTGATAAGGTAAACAGCATAGCCGTAACAACCAGCAGTATTAAACTAATCAGGCGGTTGTCTTCATAAATATCTTTACGAAAAAGGTACAGGAACACCATCAGCAGAATAATGGCAACTGACACTAATAAAAACTGCCCTGTTAAAACCAGCCTTGGGTCGCCCGCCACCCTTGAATTATCTTCAAATGCTTTTTTAAAGGATTGCAGTTTCTGATAAACCTCATCGCTCACCACCGACCCTTTATTAACAATAACCTCCCCTTTCTGCACCATTCCTCGCGTAGTTGACAGTCCCTCAACCACTTCCCGCTCAAGCCGCGAGGTTAACTTACTATCAAAATTCAAATTTGGCTGCAGCACGTTTCCTAACAAATCCATCAAAAACGGTTTATCCAGGTCATTGCGGTTGCTTAATACCTGGTTACTATAAGTCAGCGCACTTTGTTTAGTAAACAGGTCGGCAGTATTTTTTTCGGTCTCAACGTTTTTGTTTAATATCGTTATGGGGTAATCTGCTGCATTTTGCTGGTATTTAGGGTTAAGGCTTAAAATTCCTCTTGCATAAATCTCTTTCAGCAAAGCATCCCCGGCTTGTATATACGAAGCTTTTTTACTGTCTTTTAGCCCGGCGCTGTGCCATTTTATTTCGAGGCTGTTTTTAAATGCTTCTTGCATATCGCTTTCAATACCATCATCCAGCTGGTAAACCGGGGTTACGCTGGCTAAGGCGGTGTTTTTATCGCTTTCAATTTCGGCCTCGGTTTTTAGTATAGCGAAATTATAGGGCGATACAAGTTCTTTCTGGTTCCAGATGCGCCCTTTTGCAATATCATAACTAAATTTCGCCTGCTTGGGAAGCGTAAAAACAATTACGCAAATACTTCCCAGCATCATCAAAAATTTAACATTACGCGAGTATTTGCGCAGCAGCGCCTTTTGGCGCGTTGAAGATAATTTTGCCATTGATGTATTAATCCCCTCAAAATTAATATAAGTTTCCGTTA
The DNA here is from genome assembly GCA_044448725.1 of Sphingobacteriales bacterium. Taxonomy (GTDB): domain Bacteria; phylum Bacteroidota; class Bacteroidia; order Sphingobacteriales; family Sphingobacteriaceae; genus Mucilaginibacter. Next base: position 2,520 of record JBIOHE010000281.1, read on the forward strand.
TCCGCAGTTTTTCTTGCTATTATCAAATAAAGTTTAATATCTTTATGATATCATTTTAAAATCACAATCACCATGACTACTGAAAAAATTATCACCCCGCCATCCGGTTATACCGCGTTTGCATTATTCCTTGCCCTGTTTGCTGCGATGATATTGTCGATAGCGGCAGAGGCTGTTATTATAGGTGTAATTATCGGCATCGTAAATTTTGTTTTGATTTTACCGGGCCTTGTTATCATAAACCCCAACGAATCAAAAGTGCTGACGTTGTTTGGAAGCTATGTAGGTACGGTTAAAACGGACGGCTTTTTTTGGGTGAACCCTTTTACTGTAAAAAAGAAGGTTTCGTTAAAGGCATTTAACTTAAACGGGCAGCAGTTAAAAGTAAACGACAGCGTGGGCAACCCTATTGAAATTGCCGCGGTAATTGTTTGGCAGATAAAAGATACGGCTAATGCTGTTTTCGCAGTGGAAAACTACCTGCAATATGTAAATATACAGAGCGAAGCGGCTGTGAGGCACCTGGCAAATTCTTTCCCTTATGATAATATTGAAGATGAAACCGCAAATATTACATTAAGGGGCGGCGCTGAACAGGTAAGTCGTTTACTTGAAAAAGAGCTGAACGAAAGGCTTGACCGTGCCGGTATAGAGGTTTTGGAAGCCCGGATCTCGCATTTGGCTTACGCGCCCGAAATTGCGCATACCATGTTGCAACGCCAGCAGGCATCGGCCATTATATCTGCCCGCAGACTGATTGTAGAAGGCGCGGTGGGTATGGTTGAAATGGCACTGGCCAGGTTATCCGAAAAGAAAATTGTTGAACTGGATGAAGAGCGCAAAGCTGCCATGGTTAGCAACCTGCTGGTTGTACTTTGCGGCGACAGAAGTGTTAACCCGGTTGTTAATACAGGTACTTTATACCATTAATCTCTTCAGTCCCCATTTTACATTTTTAAAAACAAACCAGAACGGCGCATTATTAACTATGGCTGAAAAGAAAGCATTTATATTACGGATCAATCCCGAGATATTAAAAGAGATTGAGCGCTGGGCCGCCGATGAATTCAGGAGCACCAACGGCCAGATAGAATACCTGCTGCAACAAATTTTAAATGAACGTAAAAAAAGCAGCCGTAAAAAGAAAGAATCGTAGAGACACAATACTTTGTGTCTCTCCTTTGGTATTACATTTGTCAGAGACGCAAAGTATTGCGTCTCTACATTTTTTTAATGCTATGCATGCATAGCATTAAAAAAAACCTAAATTTGCATTCCAATTTTAACATCATATATGAAAGAAGTAGTTATTGTTGCTGCCACCCGTACCCCTATCGGTAGTTTTGGGGGTAGCCTTGCAAGTTTGAGCGCTACCCAACTTGGCGCCATCGTCATTAAATCTGCTGTAGAAAAAGCTGGTTTAAAACCTGAACATATCCAGGAAGTTTATATGGGCAACGTTTTATCGGCAAATCTTGGTCAGGCGCCAGCAACACAAGCGGCTATATTTGCGGGATTGCCTTATTTACCCGCAACCACAGTGAATAAAGTTTGCGCATCGGGTATGAAAGCCATTATGCTGGCCGCGCAAAGTATAGCACTTGGCCAAAACGATATCGTTTTGGCAGGCGGTATGGAAAGCATGAGCAATGTCCCCTACTACCTTGATAAAGCCAGGAACGGCTACCGGCTTGGCAACGGGCAAATCATAGATGGCCTGGTAAAAGACGGTCTTTGGGATGTTTATAACGATTATCACATGGGTTCGGCAGCGGAGTTGTGCGCGGTTGAATGCAATATCAGCAGGGAGCAACAGGATGAATTTGCGATTGAATCGTACAAAAGATCGCAAAAAGCCCAAATTGACGGCAAGTTTTTCGATGAGATTACCCCGGTTGAACTGAAAGACAAAAAAGGCGAAATTACTTTACTGGCCGACGACGAAGAACCGGGCGCGGTAAAGTTTGATAAGATCCCAACCTTAAAACCAGTATTTAAAAAAGACGGCACGGTGACTGCGGCCAACGCCTCCACATTAAACGACGGGGCAGCAGCAGTTATCCTGATGAGCAGGGAAAAAGCGGAAGAAATGGGCATTAAAGCCCTGGCAAAAATAGTTTCATTTGCAGATGCACAGCAGGCGCCGGAATGGTTTACCACATCGCCGTCAAAAGCAATTCCATTGGCTTTGCACAGGGCTGGTTTATCTGCAGGTGAAATTGATTATTTTGAGATCAACGAAGCATTTTCGGTAGTTTCAATAGCCAATAATCAATTGCTGAACCTCGATCCTGCAAAAGTGAATGTAAATGGCGGCGCGGTTGCATTGGGTCATCCGCTTGGGGCCTCGGGTGCAAGGATAGTTGTTACTTTATTGCATGTTTTAAAGCAAAATGCCGGAAAATTCGGTGCAGCAGGAATTTGTAACGGTGGCGGCGGCGCCAGCGCAATTGTTATCGAAAATTTGCGTTAATTAGCTTGATGAAACCTCTGATATTTACCTTATTGATGCTGGCAATATTGCCGCTATACATTTTCGCCCAGCACTCGGATGAAAGGGCCGCCAATCAGCAATTGGCTTCGTATGAAGACAGCCTGATTACCCTTGGTAAACAGGTGGTTAATAACGATACCGAAATGGAGCGCATTAACGCCAACCAGACATTTATTAAAACCCTGGTAAGTGCGTTAAAAATTCCTAATTCATTCCTTTATCCCTTTGACTCGGTAAAAAGTATAAGCATCATCAATTCACCTGATAACCGTTTCCGCATAATCAGCTGGCCAATTGTTTTTGATGACGGCAGCTACCGGTTTTACGGCACCGTTCAAATGAATACAGGCGGCAAATTGCTGATGTTCCCCCTGAGTGACTTCTCTGGATCAATAAAAGCACCTGAAGACACCGTAAATGACAACCATAAATGGTATGGTGCCGAATATTACAGGATCATCCCTGTCTATTCACCGAAATTATACTACGTATTGCTTGGCTGGAAGGGGAATAACATAAAGTCAACAAAAAAAGTGATTGAAATCCTTTCCTTTAAAGACGATAAGCCCGTATTGGGCATGCCTGTTTTTGACGGCAACGGAAAAACCCGCAAAAGAGTGGTATTTGAATATACCAGGCAGGCTTCGATGCTGTTAAGA
>JBIOHE010000282.1:0-5632 GCA_044448725.1 Sphingobacteriales bacterium
CTGCCAGACCTGTCAGATGGGTAGTTTTAAATTGTTTTTAGTTGAATTAAACCTTTTTCCAGGCTGGTAATCCAACGTTAGGTTAAATTATGTTAAAATGTTGATTAAATTACATAATTAAACAACCATTGTGCCCTTATATTCGTTTATAGTTTAGTAGATTTAATTAAAAATTAAAACATGCGCACCAGAAGGTTTACTAACCTGCTAATATTCTTCGCAATATCTTTGCTGGCGGTGATCACCGGTTGCCAGAAGGATGCTGCCGTGGATACAACAGGTGCGTCAAAAACCAATATTACTGCTGATAGTTCCGTGTTTTCATCGCCGGGTAATTTTCTCGCTGTTTCAGGTACGCTTACAATAAAATACAACGACTCTGTTTATACCTTTGATGCAGCGAATGATTCTATTGCTTTTATTAATGTAAGCGCCAATAATAATAACCGCTATTTTGGTATTACTGCCATTAATAAGCAACATAACATGAGTTTTGGCATCAGCTCGCCAGGCTTTGTTTACAGCAATATTAAGCGGGGTATTGCCGGCAGCCAGTTCCTGTTAAGCGCTGACGATAAAAAGCCTGTTTTGCAAATGTCTTTAAGCCAGTACCCCGGGCAAAATGATTTTGGTAACATTAATATAGTGCAATATAATCAGGGTAAAGAACTTGCCAAAGGTACGTTCTATACTTTTTTGGCTAAAGATGATAATGCTAACTCGCCTTATTATAGGGTCGAAGGTACATTTGACCTGCAGTTGAAGTAAGCCTCCTGTAATCCCTAAGCAATAAAACCTTTTAGCTTTCACCTTTCGCCTTTTACCTTAAATAATGCGCCTTTTTATCCGTACCTTTGCTTAAATTTTAAAACATTGATGAAAGTATTTATTGCAGGCCTGCCATTAGAAGTGGACGAGGCTGAATTAACTGCTGTTTTTGGTGATTTTGGGCCTGTAAAATCGCTCAGGATCATAAAAGACCGCGAAACAAAAGAGAGTAAGGGTTTTGGTTTTGTTGAAATGGTAAATGAAAATGAAGCTAAAGAAGCGATCAGGTGCATGAATGGCGCAAGCTATTATGGCCGCAGGATCACCGTTAACATTGCCGAGGACAAAGGTCCGGGTTTTAACGCGGGTGGTGGCAAAGGCGGTTTCAGGCGTAATTAATAACTGATAACAATATTCTTTTTGAGTTGAAAAGCTCTCCGGTATGCGGGGAGCTTTTTTTGCCTCTTACCGTTCTGAATTGATCAATGGCTAAACAAGCCTACTCAACAAAACAATACAGGTTGTATATTTATGATGTTACCCGTTAATATTCAACGCTGTTTCTAAACGGATGCGGATATAGTTAGCGTCAATGCCGCCGTAACCGCCTGTAAGGTGTGAGTATACCCCTTCCTCAAAATCATCTTTGTAAATAACCTTAACCAGTTCATTATGAAGATATGCTCTAAGATGTTCGGGTGCCGCCCGAAGGTGTTCTTCCAGAGCATCAGCATTTCCCCAAATATATACAAGGTCTTCAAAGTCCTGGCTGGTACGGTAGTTGTTATTTCCTCTACCCTTAAAGGCTTCCCATTTCGAAGCTATGAAGTACGGCAAAGTAAATATTTTGATGGTGGTTGCGGCATCCAGCGAATATTCGATTGCATTTTCAAATCCTTCAGGATACCATTTGTTGCTGAATCCGATTGCTTCGGGATGTGTTGGCATGACATCTACAATAATACCCTGAACTTTATATCTGCATATAACTCCGGATGGCACATCATTCTGAAAACCCAGTGAACGCAATTTTTCATCCAGGGCTGCATACCCGGTATAGGTAGCCAGTTCAACGACAACATCTACGTCATCAGTAGGCCGCACTTCTTCTGCGAGGGCTGGATTTGTGGCATATAATGATACGGTAGCGCCCCCTACGAAAGCATAGTCCTGGTTCAACCCGGCAAGAAGCTGGTGAACCACTTTTAGCCGGATTAAGTTCTCATGCATGGCCCAAATCAAAATAGTTTTTTAACAGCGCCAGTGCTTTTTCTGTTTCCCGAACCCGACCTACCCTAACAGTGTCAACTAATGCCAGCATATCATACAGTTTTTGATCCTGTTCCGTTGCTTTAACCTGGTTTGAATGCAGCGGTGTGATTGCCTGTCCCCTGGCGTTTCCGTTTGGTGAGGGCCACACATATACATCTTTTGATATGAAATCTTTGTTGAGAACAGGGGCACTGTGTGCTGTAGGCATCCCCCTTACGACTGCGCCCGGCACCACCGGAAAAACATAACTTAATCCGAACCTGATGAACTCGTACAGTGCGTTTTTAAATACTTTCCGTTTATCGGGGCTGATTAGTTTCGCAATCATAGAGCGGTTCAATGATTCACTGATCTCTGAGCTACTTATATAAAGGCTGGTTGACAAGTCCTTGTTAAGCCAATTATCTTTCGATGATATAATTTTGAGCAGTACAAGTAAGTCATGCGGTCTCATACCGTTATGTGCTTTCATAGTTACAAATTTACAAAGTAATTGTGTAATTCGCAAATCGCGAATCGCGAATTAAGAATAATAAAAGGCGTTTTGTTGAAATGGTAAATGAAAATGAAGCTAAAGAAGCGATCAGGTGTATGAATGGCGCAAGCTATTATGGCCGCAGGATCACCGTTAACGTTGCCGAGGACAAAGGTCCGGGTTTTAACGCTGGTGGTGGTAAGGGCGGTTTCAGGCGTAATTAATAACCGATAACAATATTCTTTTTGAGTCGAAAAGCTCTCCGGTATGCCGGCGAGCTTTTTTTGTACCCCCTAACCCCCTGAAGGGGGAACAAACACATACAGCCTGTTAAAAATTATTCAGGAGTATGTTTTAAAGGTTTTTTTGATACATTAGCTTTATCAACTTACACCATCACCCTAATTTAACTATGGATACCATTTCGTCCAACCGTTATAAAATCATATTAACAATTGGCATCCTTTTCGCGTTTTTTTATTACCCCGTACTGGGGCATTTTATGTTTTATGGCCGCAGTCACACTGTTCCAGTAGTCTTCTATTCCCGTTTATTTATATGGCTCGAAGTAGTGCTGCTTTTTTTTTATGCCAGATCGGTTGAAAAAAAACGCTTTTTGCTTTGGGAGGAAAAACCTTATGGCTTTTGGTTTTATCCGGCTTCGTTTGGTGCGCTTTACCTGCTGGCCATAGGCGCAGGTATATTGTCAAAAATCCCCATTCTGTTTGGCCTGTACGATAACCGGCAATTGATAAAGGAAATTTCGGCCATTGTGAATAAAAGTATGCCCTTGATGATCTTTACTTCTATAACAGCCGGTGCTACAGAAGAGTTGATTTTTCGTGCATACCTCGTTCCCCGGCTCGAACTGATATTTAAAAATAAATTCGCCGCTGTTATTGTTTCGGCACTGATGTTTTCTTTTGCCCATTACCACTATTTCAGTATCAGCGAGATGATATTTGCCTTTTTCATAGCCATTGTTTTTGCCATTCACTACCACTGGTACCGTAATATCAGGATACTGATTTTCACCCATGCTGTAATCGATTTCGTTTCTTTTACCATTTATGGCATTATCCAGTCCTACCATTTGCACCATTAAAACAAGCTGTTAATTAAAACCTCACTACCGGCAATCCATAAACTTTTCTGAGTTTTTTATATTCATCCACAGGCATTTGCACCAGCAGCGGATGCTTCCTGGCATTTATCCAGTGCAATACCCTTAATATATTAGTTTCCTGCATTGCTGTACACCCATCTGTGCCTTCATGGTCATTTCCCCAGATATGCATAAAAATGCAGGAACCATCTCCGGATACCACTTTGCCCGAATTATGGTTTATGAACAGCCCCCATTTGTAATAGTCTTTCTTTAAGTGCATATATTCAAAGCTTTTATATGCCGCCTTCGCGGTGTCTTTATCAATCAGGGTATTATAATAGGGGGATTGGGTATCGTCCACACAAATTAGGGTATCAAATGCGCGGATGTACCGGTTTTTAATCCATTTGGCATCCTTTTTATCGGCATAGCCAAAGGCGGTGCCAATTGTAAAGATTCCCGCAGGCGATTTTTTGTCGCCTTCCTTTTTTACCGGGGCGTCTTTTATAGCAAGAGGTATTACGCCGTCGCCAATGCCAAGTCCCTTAGAGCCTACTACAACAGCATTGGTGAACTGCAATTTCCACTTGCCTTTTAACTTTTTAAAAGCGTAAAGCCGGCCCTGCAGCGTATCCCATCCGGGTGTTAATACAACTATTAGTTGCTCTGTATGCAGACCTTTGACTGTTTTGTTGCCCTGTTTATGCAGCGCTTGCCCGTATCCGGGGATTGCAAAAAGCTGAACTAAGGTCATTAATACAGATAGCAGTAATAAATTTTTCTTCATTTTTCAATCGCATTAAACATCAGTCCAATATACAGATAATCTGTTATGGCGGGAATAATTTATCATAGCCGTAACTGCTCATACGGTATCGGTTATTTCGGAGTGATCATAAATTCTCTGTTGCAGATCATTTTCAGCATTGTAATGTTTAATAATGATGAGCATAAATGTTAGCAAAAGTGCCAGCAGGGCTATAATAAGCCACAATTTTGGATGGTTGATGGTATGCATTTTTTAATTTTTATTGATTTTGATTTGTTTAAAAAGGGCCGACAAGCCAATTTTGTTACTATGAATAGTATGCTAAATGGCATAATGGTATTTAAAGAAAATACCATTATTTACCATTTGCACACTTTCGGCTCTCCTCACCATTCTTCAATCCCCCTTGCGTCAGTTTCCACCAGTTGGGTTAACAGCTGTTTCAGAATCGCTTCGCGGGCCCATTGCTGCTCTGTTAGGGTGGCATCGTCAAGGTACCAGGTAATAGGTTCGCTTATCTCGATGCGTGTTTTATATACAAAGTTTTTAGTGGGATGCATTTTACTACCCTCATAACTGTTCAGGTTTTCGGCCTTTATTTGTTTGGCAAATTGCTTTGCAGGCAGTTCAACCAGCAGGCATTCGTCAAGCGAGTTTTTAAAATCGTGCTTGTCTTCGAGCCAGAGGTTTAAGGTTTCACCGTTAAAATCGTGGTCGGCGATGCTGATGCGGCTATAGTCGTAATCAACCGAGATCACGAGCCACCATAGTTTGTTTTTTAGTTTTTGATTGATCTTTATCATTTTATTTGTTTGTTAGTTCATTAGTTCATTGGTTCATTGGTGCATAGTTCATCAATAGCCGCATGATAAGACCAATGAACTAATGAACCAGTGAACCAATTAGCCTTACCGAAACTTCGGCACCCATCCGGGCAGGTATTGCTGAATGGCGGCAATTTCGTGGCTGTATTTATGACAGACGGTTTGATAGGCCTGGTAACGGAGCATCAATTCGTTGTCGGGTTGATCATTGTTCATTATGGATGACTGATGCTTGCAGTTATCTGTTGTGTTAATGGCTGAGTAGGCAAGGTACATTGGTTTGGTTGTTTTTCTGCTTGGTTTGGAAAGATTTGACTGGTTTTTGGTTAATCATTATCCGGCGGATGAGCCTGCTTGCGGGCATTTAAGTCGGGACAAAATTCATAAATAAAATTTCTTTATATTCTTTATTGAAC
>JBIOHE010000283.1:0-5573 GCA_044448725.1 Sphingobacteriales bacterium
ATGCTGCATGATGAAATTGAATGTTACATACGGACCACCCGCATAGGCAACAGCAGTTTTGATATAATGCATGTACTGGTTAAGATAACGCCAAACGGAAGCGAAATATGCACCACCGGCAAAACAGTTTGTGTAAGTTACGATTACAAGGCAAACAAATCAATCCCTATCCCTGCTGTTGAAAGGCAAAAAATGATTGCTTATGATGAACCGGGCCTGATATTAAATACGAATTAGCTGGTGAGTGGTCAGTTGTGAGTAGTGAGTAGTTAATAGGGAGTAAAAGTCAAACGATTCACCATTCACAACTGACCACTCACCAACTCGCCTTAAAACGATTTAATCTCGGGCATCCGCATTAATTTTTCATCAAGATGGTTGATGTTTTCGCGGTAGCCTGTTACCATAATCGCAACCTGGAAGCAACAGTCTTTTTTGGTAATCTGAAGAGACTTTGATTTTAAGTTATGGGATTTGATAATACCCTTAACTAAATTCAAATTGTCGTATTGCGCATCATTAAACACAATTACGTACAACTTATCGTGATGGATTTTATCGATATAAAGTTCAAGCAGGTTAAACAGCAGCAATACGGTTAGGGTTACCACTGTTGATATTAGCGCTACCATATAATTACCTGATCCCACTGCCATACCAATTGCTGCCGAGATCCAGATCACAGCCGCAGTTGTAAGGCCGCTTACCGAAATATTATCTTTAAAAATAACACCCGCGCCAATAAAACCTACGCCAGTTACAATATTAATATTGGCAACCTGCCCGGCGTGCTGGGCAACCATCGTAAAAATTGCTGAACCCAGGCAAATCAAAATTATGGTGCGAAAACCGGCGATTTTATTTTTATACTGCCGTTCCAGACCAAGTAGGCCGCCGCACACAACAGCTAAGCCTATTTTTAAAAGATCGGTATCGGTTATATTGAATATGGAGGACATGGGGTAGTGTTGAATTATTGAATTATTGAATTATTGAATTAATGATTTGTTGAATTAGCCAATTATTGAAGTTTAAATTTAAGGTTTTTAGAAACTAAAACACAATAACGTTTTTTAAATCAAATCAACCACTCTCCCAATCAACTTAAAAAATCTTACCCGGATTCAAAATTCCGTTTTTATCAAAAACTTCTTTTATTCCGCGCCACAATGCAAAATGTGTTTCGGTATATTTTAGGGGCATAAAATCTTTTTGCACCAAACCAATGCCGTGTTCGCCTGATATGGTACCACCCAATGACACAGTTAGTTCAAATATTTCCTTTATGCCATCTTTTAACTTATTGTTCCAATCCTCATCGCTCATCCGGCCTTTTATAATATTGACATGAAGATTTCCATCACCTGCATGTCCATAACAAACTGATTCAAAACCATATTTGAGGCCTGTCTCTTTTATTCCTTTAATTAATTCGGGAAGACTTGCACGCGGCACTACCGTATCTTCTTCCTTATAAATTGAATTTGATTTTACCGAAAGCGCCATAGTCCGCCGCATGCGCCATAGTTCTTCCTTTTGAGCTGATGTATCGGCAAATAACACTTCCTGGCATTCGTAATCTTCTAAAACCTGGTTTATCTTTTCACAATCAGAAAATATCACGTCCTGATTGTTGCCGTCAACCTCTATCAGCAGGAAAGCTTCTATCCCGTCTTTCAGATCAAAGGTTATCCCGTCGTGTTCTTTCACCCACTCCACTCCTCTTCTTTCCATAAATTCCAAAGCCGACGGTATAATTCCGGCCCGGAAAATCGCAGAGACCGCCGCACATGCAGCTTCATTTGAACTAAAGGAAGCCAGCAGCAAGGCGTCAATTGTGGGACGGGGAATAAGTTTAACAACAATTTTAGTGATAATCCCCAAGGTGCCCTCCGCCCCTATCATTAACTGTGTTAAATTATAGCCCGAGGCGTATTTTAAGGTATTGGCCCCTGTCCAAATGATTTCGCCCGATGGCAACACCACTTCGAGGTTGAGGATATACTCGCGTATGGTGCCATATTTTACAACCCTCGGGCCACCTGAACCGTGCGATACATTGCCGCCTATAAAACAACTCCCCTTGCTTGCCGGGTCAACAGGATATAGCAGGCCTTTGGCCGCAACCTGGTCCATAAACTCTTCGGTGATCACCCCGGGTTCGACTATAGCCTGTAAATTTTGTTCATCAATGGCCAATACTTTATTAAACCGTTCCATCGCCAACACAAGGCCGCCCATTACAGGCAAGGCGCCCCCGCTTAAACCTGTACCTGCACCTCTCGGCGTCACCGGGATCAAATACTCGTTACAAAGTCGCATTAAAGCCGACACTTCCTCCGGTGATTTCGGTTTGGCAACCACTTCGGGGTAATAATGCAGGTCTTCCGTTTCATCATGGCTGTATTTTTCAAGACCGGCCTGATCTGATATAACAGCAGCATCGCCAACTATTGATTTTATGGCAGCCAAAATATTCTCCGTTATCTTATTATAGCGCATAGCCTTTAATCTTTGTTCAAACAGTGATGGCAATTCTGGAGTATTCAACCCTGCCGGGAAGTGGCGGATTAACTTTTTTTACCGACACATGTATCTTTTCGACAAAGGGATACAATGTCTTAATATCATCCGCTATCGATTGGGCGACTGTTTCAATTAATTTCCTTGTTTGTTTCATTTGCGCGGAGACTAATTTGTAAACCCGCTCGTAATCTACCGTATTTGCAATTTTATCTTCTTTCAGGTTATTAAAGGGTGTAAAATCCACTTCCACATCAACAATGAATTTAGTGCCTAATTTCTGTTCTTCCGGATAATATCCGTGATAGGCAAAAAATTCGGCGCCGTGAATAGCAATAGTAATCATGCCCCAAAAATAGTTTTTTTTAATGCGGAATGGAAACCCTTATCTTTGCCGACCAATTGTATAAATATATGTCTAAAAAAGACCTTTATGAATCGCCTGATTATTATCAGTGCGACGAATTGCTAACCGATGAGCATAAATTAATACGCGCATCTGTGAGGGACTGGGTTAAAAAAGAGATTAGCCCCATAATTGAAGATTATGCCCAACGTGCCGCATTCCCAAAACAATTAATAAAAGGGCTTGGCGAAATCGGGGCGTTTGGCCCGACTATCCCGGTAGAATACGGCGGTGCAGGGCTTGATTATATGGCTTACGGCATTATTATGCAGGAGATAGAGCGCGGTGATTCGGGAATAAGGTCTGTTGCGTCTGTTCAGGGATCATTGGTGATGTACCCGATTTATGCTTACGGATCGGAAGAGCAAAAGAAAAAATACCTTCCCAAACTGGCAACCGGCGAGTTGATGGGCTGTTTCGGGCTAACCGAACCCGATCACGGATCTGATCCGGGCGGCATGGTTACACATTTTAAGGATGCCGGGGATCATTATGTATTAAACGGCGCCAAAATGTGGATTTCCAATTCGCCATTTGCTGATATAGCCATTGTTTGGGCAAAAGATGAAAACAAAAAAATACGGGGGCTGATTGTTGAACGCGGCATGGAAGGTTTTACAACACCCGAAACACATAATAAATGGTCATTACGGGCATCAGCTACGGGCGAGCTTGTATTCGACAATGTAAAAGTGCCAAAAGAGAACCTGTTACCCAATGTATCAGGGTTAAAAGGACCGCTTGGCTGCCTTAACCAGGCCCGTTATGGCATTGCCTGGGGCGCAATGGGGGCCGCTATGGATTGTTATGATACCGCGTTAAGGTATGCAAAAGAACGTAAGCAATTTGGCAAACCAATCGCCGCATTTCAGTTGCAGCAAAAAAAACTTGCTGAAATGATCACCGAAATTACCAAGGGGCAATTATTAGTTTGGCGCTTAGGTACCTTAAAAAACGAGAACCGGGCGACCGCTGCCCAAATATCAATGGCAAAACGTAACAGCGTGCACATCGCGATTACTATTGCCCGTGAGGCGCGTCAAATACTTGGCGGCATGGGTATAACAGGTGAATATCCTATAATGCGCCATATAATGAACCTTGAGTCGGTAATTACTTATGAAGGGACGCATGATATTCACTTACTAATAACCGGATTGGATATTACGGGCGAAGAAGCGTTTAAGTAGAAAAGTCCATGGTCCATGGTCTATGGTCCATGGACAAATTCAACCCAATAAAAACTCCTTAAACCAATGTCCTGATGATTTGATGATGCGCTGCTGTGTTTTAAAATCAACATAAATTAAGCCAAAACGTGGGTGGAAACCTTCGGCCCACTCAAAGTTATCTGTCAGCGTCCAGACAAAATAGCCGTTTATTTTGCAGCCCTCCTGTTTTGCTTTTAAAACCTGTTGCAGGTTCGCCTGTAAATAGGCAACGCGTTTAGGGTCAATAACCTTTCCATCCGTAACCTCATCCGGGAAGGCGGCGCCATTTTCAGTGATATACAAATTTCTTATCTGCGGGTAATTGTCGAATTTTTTTATTATATGGTAAATAGCAGGCGGGTAAACCTCCCATTTCATCGCCGTCAGAGGAACTTTCCTTTTCTCAGCCTTTACCAGGGCGGCGTTAACATAAGGGGTAAACAGCGAATATTTTACAATCTCCCGTGTATAGTTTTGTATCCCGATAAAATCAAAATCAAATTTCAAATTATCTTCATCCCCCGGCTGGTAATACTTTTCAATACCCTTCAATACCGGCATTTCATTTACCGGGTAACCAAGGCCCAAAACCGGTTCAATAAACAGCCGGTTAATTAATGCATCTGCACGCTTAGCGGCATTAATATCCTTGGCTTTAGTTGAATATGGCTCAATATGCGAACATGAAAAGGTGGTACCGATTTCGGCGCCGGGCACCATTTTCCTTAATACCTTCGCCCCGGCTACCATACTTAATATAACATGGTGAATAGCCGGCAGGAAATTTTTGAGACCGGTCCTTCCCGGTGCATGAATGCCCAGGAAATAACCAGCCCCGGTAAATACGGCGGGCTCATTCATCACCATCCAATGCTTCACCCTGTCGCCAAATTTTTCGGCGCATATAGCCACGTGTGCCGAAAACCAATCAATAATATCACGGTTTGTCCAGCCCCCTTTTAGTTCAAGCGCATGCGGAAGGTCCCAGTGATAAATGGTAAGCCAGGGTTCAATTCCTGTCTCAAGACAATAATCAATTACCTTATTGTAATAATCGACACCTGCCTGGTTTATTTCACCGGTCCCGTCGGGGAATATGCGGGTCCATGATATGGAAAACCTGAAGTTGGGAATGTTAAGCTGTTTAATCAGGTCGATGTCATTTTTATATTGGTTATAAAAATCACAGGCGTCGCCGGGAGCATCGCCATTTAATATTTTCCCTTTTTTTTCAGCAAAAACATCCCATATTGATTGCCCCTTGCCGTCAATAGCAGCAGCGCCCTCAACCTGGAAGGCCGCAGCAGACACCCCCCAAATAAAGTCTTTACCGAAATCCTGTTTGCTTAATTGTATTTCCTGAATATTAGATCCCATTAAAATGTGCTTATGCGAAGCCCAAGTTGCACATTACAATTATACAAATGAAAATA
>JBIOHE010000284.1:0-5571 GCA_044448725.1 Sphingobacteriales bacterium
CCCTCTCCCCTGCCTTCCGGCAGGCAGGGTTGGAGAGGGCAGGGTGAGGCGAATAGCGCGTTTACGGGAAGAACTAATTATTCGTTTTCCTTAAGTAAACGACATTGAGTGGTGAATAGTGAGTGGTGAGTGGCATAAAACTGACTATCCACAACTCACTACTCACAATTCACTACTCATTCACTAATTTACATTTAACTTAGCACATTAATATCCACCAATATGAAAAACATCACAGTAATAGGCTCCGGGACGATGGGAAACGGCATAGCGCATACCTTTGCCCTGTATGGATTTAAAGTGTCTTTGGTTGACATCAGCCAGGAGGCTTTAAACCGGGCTTTGCAAACCATTGCCAGCAACCTCGACAGGCAGGTAAAAAAAGGAGTCATCGACGAACAGCTAAAAGCGGCAACTCTCCAAAATATTACCACATTTACTGATCTGGAACATGCTGTTTCAAATGCAGATCTGGTTGTGGAAGCGGCAACTGAAAACCAGGAAATCAAATTAAAATTATTCAGGCAATTAAGCGGTTTTTGTAAAGATGATGCAATCCTCGCTTCAAATACTTCGTCTATATCAATAACTCTTATTGCATCGGTGACAAAAAATCCCGGTAATGTAATAGGCATGCATTTTATGAACCCTGTGCCGCTGATGAAACTGGTGGAAGTAATAAGGGGTTATGCTACTACCGATGAAGTTACGCATAACATAATGGCCTTGTCAAGGCAGCTGGATAAATCCCCGGTGGAGGTAAATGATTACCCCGGTTTTGTTGCCAACCGTATTTTAATGCCCATGATAAACGAAGCCATTTATACCTTGCATGAGGGCGTAGCCGGTGTTGAGGAGATTGATACGGTAATGAAACTGGGCATGGCGCACCCCATGGGCCCCCTGCAATTGGCCGACTTTATTGGCCTGGATGTTTGCCTGGCAATTTTGAACGTGTTATACACAGGTTTCGGCAATCAAAAATATGCGCCATGCCCGCTGCTGGTAAATATGGTAACGGCAGGGCATAAAGGAGTAAAGTCGGGGAGCGGTTTTTATAAATACGTAAGCGGGAGCAAGGAACTTGTTGTGGCTGATAAATTTAAACGGTAATATTTTGATGAGCAAATGAGTAGATGTGCGGATGTGCAAATTCGGGGATGTGCGGATGTGAAGCGGATTTTAAGATAAAAAGGGTTATCGAAGAAATCCATAATCCCGCCGGCTAAAATATTTTTTGTGATTGCAAGTATTATTTGCAAAAGGTATAAATATAATCCCTATGTTTATACCATAAACCAATCACAATGAAAAAAAACCTTTTTCTCTCTGCTACAGCTCTTCTGCTTTTAACTTTATTATTTTCCTGTAAAAAAGAATCGGCTGTTAAAAATCCTGTAACTTTAATGCAAAATACCGGCGTTATGCCAGCAGATTCAAACTTTGTGCCGTTTGCCGTAGCGGCTTCGGCGGCTAAACAGGTTAACCACAGCCATCTGGTAAGCGATATAATTGCAAAAAAAGTTAATCAGCAGGCTATTAATCACTCCGGTATTAACCGGTCGGTTTTTAATTTATCAGGCAAACAAATACTTGATTCGCTTGCCGTGCCTGATAACATAAACCCGTCTTATTATATTTTTAATTATGTGGGCGGCGGTTATGTAATTATGCCCGCAGATAAACGGGTGGAACCTGTTTTATCGTACTCAAATGACGGTTATTTCCCCCATTCGGGCACCTTGCCTGCAGGTTTGGTTAACTGGCTATCGGTCAACCATAAAAACATGCAGATACTACGGAAAGACACCACTTTAAAGCAACCTGCCCGAGTTGCACGGCTTTGGTCAGAATTTGAAACGGCAAATACAGGTATTATCAGGGCCGGCGCTATTATCCGGAAAGCACTGCCGCCACCGCCGCCATGCCAGGATACCTGGAGTAGTTATACAGTTGGGCCTCTGTTAAAAACAACCTGGGGGCAAGGACAACCCTATAATTATCTATGTCCTGCTGGTGCTTATTCAAATGGACATACCCCTACTGGTTGCGTAGCAACAGCAATGGCACAATTAATGTATTATTGGAAAGCCCCAGCCAGGTATAACTGGAGTATCATGCCTTTAACCACTAATTATAACTTAATTACCTACCCTGGTAATCAAGATGTAGCACAATTAATGCTGGATATAGGCACGTCTGTTAGTATGTTGTATCACGATAGCGGCTCTTATCCAGCCCCTTTCAATCTTGTTCCTCCTCGTATAGGGCCAATTACAAGTTCCGCAGCATTAAAAAATAATTTTGGATACCGTTCTGCAACAGATGCGAGTTATAACTACCTTAACGTTATAAGTAACTTAGATGCGGGAGAACCCGTGTTGTTAGGCGGCACTAATGATAATACTACTATCCTGTTTTGGAGCTTCGGGGCAGATGGCCATGAATGGGTATGTGATGGTTATCAGCAGATAAACTTTATTGGCTGTCCTGGCGAGCCTGTGTTGGGTGAATCCTGGCTTTATCTCGACATGAACTGGGGTTGGGATGGGTTAAGTAATGCCTGGTATGATTTTAATTATTGGAGTGTTTTCGATGGTACAAGTCAAAAAAACTGGCAATACAATCAGGTCATGAGTTATAATATTCACCCTTAATTAGCAACAATTATGAAAACGTCAACTTATTTAATGGTTGTTTTAATATTTACAATAGTATCCTGTAAAAAGCCAACTGGAAAAGAAGAAACAGTTCCGGGTTCAATACATTTTGTTATTCTTGGCAAGGATGGTAAAAATATAATACACTCGGTTAAAGACAGCTTAAACGTTATTTATATTTTGAATGGCGTTACAAAAACATCGCACCTTACAGTTTACAAAGTTCAGGTATCCGCGTCAGACACAACAGCCGTATCAAAATATAATGCCTTTGTTATTTCAGATAGGGACAAGGCATTTGGGTTACAGGGTTATATTACGGATGCTAGCGCTGCTGGCGTTCGTAATTTTAATTTATATTTGAACGGCGTAAGTATCGGGACGATATATTTGGATTATTGGGGGTATTTATCCCTCCCTTATCCCCCACCGCTATCTTCCACTTTTACATTTAATGGTGTGCCTGCGACATTCGATCATTTAGTTGGTGTTTTTAATAACGGCTCAGGTATTGCCGCTGATGTTGAATATCATACAGATTTGCCTGGTGATCCAATTGCAGTACTGCAATTGCAATGAGGGTTTAAATTGTGCTGCCACAGGAAAACATGGTTAGCTTCTTAACAACGTTATTATTTAAGCTTGGCTGCGTAAAAACAGAACAAATTAGTATTGACGAATGGTATGTTTATAAAAAAACTGGACGGAGTATATCTTATAATATACAGTTGACGCAATAATTTACACCTACCTATGAAAAACCTATTGCTGCTTTTTACATTCCTTTTCTTATGCACCGGCGCTTATTGCCAGTCAAAAAACACGGTATCCGTTATATTCGGAACTGGCAGCAATGGCGTTGGCCTTATCGGCATTGGCGGCCCAGGGTACCAGGGGCAGGGTGAATCGATCTTTGGGTTTAACTACTCATGGAGTTTAACAAGATCCTTTTCGATAGAAACCGGCCTGGAATATTCGGTAAACAACGTTTTATTGGACTATGTCGATCCCCCCAGGCCGAATTTCACGCCACAGAAGGCCAGTATAAGAATGCTGTCGGTACCGGTTTTTGCCAATATTACCTTCCTTAAATACTTTTTTGCTGATGGCGGCTTTATAGCTGATTTTGAGACCAGCCATAAATCGGACGCAATTGTAAGTGACCAAAGCGGGATTGGTATGGGGCTGGGCATTGGTGGTAAATACAATTTTAAAAAAGTGACCCTGTTTATTAATCCATTTATACAGTTTCATGATGCCGTTTCATTTAATCGCCAGGGCGGCGGTTCCTTATTTGACCAGAGCGTAAAATTTGGGATTGGGTACAGGTTTTAAAATACTCCTTCCGGCGGCGGGTTCAGTAACCCTGTTTACCGGATTGATAAATCCGGAGTACCTGCAAAAACAACTTTAATATTAAACTTTTTCACCTTTCACTTGTCAATATGTTCAGTTGTTTAAAACATATACAAATGAAAACATTATCAAAATCAGCATTACTGCTTGTATTGGCAATAGCTATGTTTTTTTCTTCATGTGCGGGAGGTTATTTTGTTTATTCGCAACCCGTTGAGCCCGTTTATGAGCGGCCTTTAGCGCCCTATCCGGATGCAATATGGATAGATGGCGATTGGGCCTGGAGCGGGGGCAGCTACGTTTATGTACGCGGGCATTGGGACCACCCGAGAGAAGGACGCGCATACGTTCGGGGCACATGGGAACATAGCAATCATGGGTACAGATGGCATAGAGGACACTGGAGATAAATTCAGCTTGCCGTGCGGAACCAGTCGGCCGATTAATTAAAGAGGTTCCCCGATACACAATGCCGTAACATTAAGGAATTTAATATCGAATAATAAATTTTGAATGTCGAACGCCGAAGCTTACTTCAAAATTCATTATCCGATATTTCACTTTTCCTCTTAATATAATAACACATTGCCCGGATCAGGGCATCTCCTATAAACTTGCCATGAACGGCCGGTTTAATTCAGCGATAAAATTTGAGGCCTTTTCTTCATCAAGGTATTTTGAGTAATAGCTTTTGGCATCGCCATTAATAAACATTACCGTTTTATCTTTAATGTTGTCAATCACCATGTCGGCAACTTCGGGAGATACCGCCGGGCAACCTAAACTACGTCCCAAACGACCTTGCTCTTCAATAACATTTCTACTCACATAATCCGCCGCATGTACAACAATTTCACGGGAACGGGCATTTTCGTTAAAACCGGGGTCCATACCGTCTAACCGTAATGAGCGCCCGTGTTTACCATAATACACATTATCAGTCACATAAAAGCCTACGCTGCTTTTATAAGAGTCTGTTCTGTCAGAAAAACGGGTGGCAATATCCCTGCCGCTCTTTTGTCCGTGGGCTACCCAGGTGTTTAGTACTAATTGTTTGCCCATAACATCAATTATCCACATCCGCTTTTCCCGGCTTGATTTGGTGAAATCAATCACCGTTAATATGGAACTTGCAGGTGATAATTTACTGGCGATTTTCAAGTTTAAAAAACCGGTCACCGCCTTTTTAAAAACATCGAAAGTTAACCCCGATTCCTGCAGACGGGCCGAAACATAAATATTGTCAACATATTTCTCAAGTAATTCGCGTGCGGAAAACGGCTTGTTCGGAATAACGTTAGCTCTTTTCACTTCTGCCGGCCTCCAGCTTATTGTAGTAACGGAGATTATCAATAAAATGCAAATCAGCCCGATAAAATGCTTCTTCATTTTTTAAAACAGGGTTAAAATCAATAAAATTAAATAGTAATCAGGTTTACGAAAAAAGCAGAATTAGGTTCCGCTTTTTCGCAGGGAATGCTAATTATAATTTCTTAGTCATTGAATCATTAAGGAATTATAATTAAGCAGTTATTTCATCAGCCTGTTAAACAAC
>JBIOHE010000285.1:0-5560 GCA_044448725.1 Sphingobacteriales bacterium
AGGTTACCCTGCTCGGGCAAAATGTGGATTCGTATAAGTGGAGTGCGCCTCACCCTGCCCTCTCCAAGGGAGAGGGTTCTGAAGAAGAAGCTTTAAGCGAAACGGACCAAAAAGTCCTCTCCTTTGGAGAGGATTTAGGTGAGGCAAATGTCCAGCCTCACCCTGCCCTCTCCAAAGGAGAGGGTTCTGAGGCGGGTGAAGCTAAAGTCCTCTCCTTTGGAGAGGATTTAGGTGAGGCAAAAGGTCAGGCCGTCAACTTCGCTAACCTTTTGGAAATGGTTGCCTTAATCAATCCCGGACTGCGCGTACGTTTTTCAACTTCGCACCCAAAAGATATAACCGATGACGTGTTATACGCTATTAAAAAGCACGATAACATTTGTAATTATATTCATTTGCCAATTCAGTCGGGCAATAGCCGGGTACTCGAACTGATGAACCGTACCTACGACCGGGATTGGTATGTTGACAGGATTGATGCTATCCGCCGGATAATTCCTGAATGCGCCGTTTCAACGGATGTTATCACCGGTTTTTGTACAGAGACTGACGAAGAACATCAGGATACGCTGAGTATGATGGATTATGTGCAATATGATTTTGCCTATATGTTCATGTATTCTGAAAGACCGGGAACCCTGGCTGCTAAACGCTATACAGATGATATACCCGATGCTGTAAAACGTCAGCGTTTGAAGGAAATAGTGGCAAAACAGCAGGAGCATTCTTTTTTAAGGTTGCAAAAGCTGGTAGGCAGCACGCAAAAAGTACTAATAGAAGGCTTTTCAAAAAAGTCGGACAAAGATTATTGCGGCCGCAGTGATCAGAATGCAATGGTTGTTTTCCCTGTTCAGGAAAATTATAAACCAGGCGAGTATGTCAATGTGTTCGTTGAAAAGAGTACAACGGCAACGTTGATAGGGAAAGTGGTTCAGTAGAATCAAGAATCAAGAGCCAAGAATCAAGAAATAAAAAAAAGTTAGCTGCATTGTATGCATAATTTCAGGAACTTAAAAATCTGGCAGAAGTCAATGGATCTAACCGATTTAGCTCTTTTTTATACTGAAGATTTGCCAACCAGGGAGCGATATAATTTAATTGATCAGATTAATCGCTCTTCTTGTTCCATTCCTTCAAATATAGCGGAAGGTTCAGGAAAGCGTACTGTTAATCATTTTGCGGAATTTTTAACTACGGCGTTAACATCATCATTTGAATTGGAAACGCAGTTACTTATATGTGAAAGAAGGAAATATGGAGATGTTGAGAAATTGAAAAATTGTTTGACATTGACATCTGAAGTGCAAAGGATGATTTTTGCATTCAGAGATAATTTAAAATAGGAGTTAAAGAACTGTCGGAGTCCTGAATCTTGATTCTTGGCTCTTGATTCTTGATTCTTGAATCTAATACCATGGAAATACAAGAAATAAAACAACGCTTCGGAATCATCGGCAATTCGCCTTTGTTAAACCGTGCTATAAATATAGCTAATCAGGTAGCGCCAACAGATATTTCTGTTTTAATTACCGGGGAGAGCGGCAGCGGGAAGGAAGTGTTTTCACACATTATTCATCAGATGAGCCCGCGCAAGCATGGGCCATTTATCGCCGTGAACTGCGGTGCTATACCGGAAGGAACGATCGACTCTGAATTGTTCGGTCACGAAAAGGGCGCCTATACCGGCGCTGTTGGTGAGCGCAAAGGATATTTTGAAACCGTAAACGGCGGTACTATATTTTTAGATGAAATAGCAGAAATGCCCCTGGGTACCCAGGCGCGCCTGTTAAGGGTGCTTGAATCAGGACAGTATATCAAAGTTGGTTCATCAAAGGTCGAAAAAACAAACGTCCGCGTAATTGCTGCTACCAATGTGGATGTTTACGATGCGGTTAAAAGCGGTAAATTCAGGGAAGATCTTTATTACAGGTTAAATACAGTTCCCTTGCGTATTCCGCCATTGCGGGACAGGAAGGAGGATATTTATTTATTATTCAGGAAATTTACATCCGATTTTACAGATAAATACCGAACTCCGCCAATACAGCTGGACGACGAAGCACAGCAGGTATTGGTTAATTATTCGTGGCCGGGGAATATCAGACAATTGAAAAATATGGCCGAGCAGCTTGCGGTCCTTGAGCGCGACCGCGTTATTACCGGACAAACCCTGCTTACTTATATCCCTCTTGAAACAAGCGGACGGAACTTGCCCATGCGCCTTGATAACCAGCAAAAGGAAGATTTTTCGGAACGGGACATATTATACAAGGTATTGTTTGATATGAAGCGCGATATGGTTGAACTAAAAAAACTGGTTGCTGATATCATCGAACATGGCGGCGTTTCAGTAAACCATGCCAGCCATTCTCAAACTTTAAACCAGTTATACAGGGATATTGAACTGCCGGGGACACCCGAAACACAATTTACTTTGCAAAAACCAGTTAACAATAATAATGCAAATCCTTATAATATTACCCACGATGCAGAAGAGGTAGAAGAATCGCTTTCGCTGATAGATAAAGAGTCGGACCTGATTCGTAAAGCGCTGAAAAAGCACAAAGGGAAACGGAAACTGGCAGCAAGTGAACTGGGAATATCAGAAAGGACTTTGTACAGGAAAATAAAAGAGTTAAATTTATAATTGAATGAAAAGGATTATAGGATTATTAATACTGCTGGTTTGTTTAATATTGGTTAGCCCTTCATGTACTTATAAGTTAAGTTTGAACGGTGCGTCAATTCCTGCTAATATGAAGACAATCAGGGTCGATTTTTTTGAAAATAATGCCGCGCTTGTAGTTAATAATTTGAGCACTCAATTCACCGAAGCTTTAAAAAACCGTATCAGGACCACAACACGCCTGAGTATTGTTACAGGCGAAATAGCAGATGCAACAATGTCAGGCTCAATAACAGGGTATGAGATTTCGCCGGTATCTGTAAATGCTGTTTCTACCAATGTGGCGCCTATTGCCGGCGCAAGCCAGTTAACTATCACGGTTAATGTGAAATATGTAAGTAAGTTGGATAAAAAGGATGATTTTGAATCATCGTTTTCGAAGTCTTTACCATTTAAAGGAGATATTAATTCACAAGAGCAAACATTGATTGCAGCTATTAATAAACAATTAACAGAAGATATTTTTAACAAAGCCTTTGCAAATTGGTAAGCAATTTGTAGTTTCAACCTCGTGGATCAACATTTTAACAACAGTCAGAACGATTTTTTATGGGCCTTGTTAGCCAATCCGGCTAATGACGCCCATTTGCATGCTTATAATTTGCAGCGGCTGGTCAATGATTTTCCGCAAAGCGGCATTTTACAGGCCTTACTTGCCCATGCCAGCGACGAAAAAAATTTAAGGCAGGCGTCGGTTTATTTTAACCCCAAATCCTTATATAAGTTAATCAATGCGCCCTCGACTTTTGTCGGCGTACCTGATGAAAAGATAATAATTGAAAACAATTCTCTTTCACGCGGACATTACCGGCAGCCCGCGCAGCATGAGGAAACTGAAACGTTAGTATCCAACCACGAAGAAGATGCTGAGGGTGTTCGGTATTTTAATGAACAGTCTTTAGTTGAATCTGAAGCGGAAACAAAAGGTGATGAAGTTTTTCACCATCAACAACCAAATGAACCCGAAGCAGATTTTTCTGTACAAAACCATGTAGCCGGAGAGCGCCAGGCAAACGAAGCCGTTGTTGAAATGCCGGTATATAACACAGCCGAAGGTGTTATTGAAAATGAAACCGCTGAAACTGTAGTTATCCCGACTCCGCAGGAGCCTGAGCTAACTCATGTTACTGTTATCGAAAATACTGAACCGGGCATTCCTGTTGAACATGAGTTCACTGAAACACGGGACTCAGTATCCCCGGTTGACGTTCCGGCGCCACAAGAGCCGGAATCAATTCATGAACCGGTAATTGAGAATAAAGGATACCATGAAACTTCAGATAACAGGGCAGGAGATACAGAAGAGTTTGTTTCGCCATCCGATACTATTGAAGTTCCCGGACAGCAGCCCGAAAAAAATATTTCCGATGATACTCCCGATGAAATTGCCGGCATCGGGGATTTTGGTATAGCGCCTGAAAATCATCAATATGTGACGGCTTCACGTGAGGAGGTTTCTGTCAGGGATGAAATTACCCACCCATCTGTTGAAAACGAAGATGCAAAGGAAAACCGAATGCCGGAAAATAGCCCCAAAGCAGACTTTTTTATGTTCAACAGGGCGACAGGCGAAAATACAATGACGGCAGAAGAGGAGGGACACACCCGGGATTTGGGCGGAGGTTCTGCTACTGCTGTTGCTGAAGGCAATGCTGTAACGAATGATGCCGAACACCAGGATGTATCAAAGTATCATGATGAAAAGATGCCATATACCTTTATGTGGTGGCTTGATAAAACACGCAGGGAACATGCCGGGAAGTATCAGCCATATATAAAACCAGAGGTGCCTGATCCCAATAACAAGTCCAAAAAGCCAACTGACGAATTACAGCAACAGTATTTTGAGAATATTTTCCATATCACTTCCGTTGAAGAATTAGACAAAAGTACTGCGCCGCTTGCAGCCTCTTTGGACCCGAAGCGCAAGGAACATGTAATTATTGAACGCTTTATTAAGGAAGAACCACAGATAAGGCCTCAAAGCAGCGATAAGCTGGATAATGAAAATAAAGCCAAAAAGAGTTCGGAAGACCGCGATGAATTAGTAACTGAAACACTGGCCGCAATTTATACAGACCAGATGCTTTATCACAAAGCGATAGCATCTTACAAAAAATTGATGTTGAAATTCCCGGAAAAAAGCCGTTACTTTGTCGCCAAGATAGAACAGTTAGAAAAGAAAACCAATTAATATAAAATAATGTATCAGCTATTTTTGATCATCGCCATCATTGTTTGTGTACTTTTAGTACTTATAGTTTTAATTCAAAACCCCAAAGGTGGTGGTTTATCATCCAATTTTTCAAGCTCATCGCAGTTGATGGGTGTGCAAAAAACAGGCGATTTTTTGGAGAAGGGCACCTGGGCGCTTGCAATTACCCTAATGGTTTTATCGCTGGCAATAAATGTTGCCGTGAAAGGCGGCGCTGACCAAGCCACCGAAAAGTTTAAAGAACAAAAGGCCAAAGCATCAGCGCCGCTGGCGCCAACCAACTCAATACCGTTTAATTCACCAGGTTCAGCTCAGCCGGCCAAACAGCAACCTGCGGCCCCTGGCAAGTAAGAACCAGAGTTTATAGAAAAAGGCCATGGTACCGGCAAATCGGGACTGTGGCCTTTTTTTATTGAAAACACCTGTGCTTAGTCTCAAGTCGAAAGTCTTAAGTAAAGAAAAGGACAAAATACGACTTACGACTCCCGACTAAAGACTGCTGACTTAGCCGGCAGCAACCCGCTTATCTAAAAAACGTACTGCCATGATGGCATTTCAGGCTTACAGGAATAATAAATAAAAATTATCAATTAAAAAAAACTGCCAATACATCAGTAATCCATGTCAATTAGGGGTATTGTATTTGCTTGGCATAATTG
>JBIOHE010000286.1:0-5486 GCA_044448725.1 Sphingobacteriales bacterium
GCCCTGAAGCTCGATCCGGATAATGCCGATCTGTATTATTACATGGCAAATGCTTTAAGTAATCTTAGGGATTATAAGGCAGCCATTGCAGGGTACAACAAAGCTTTTGAACTATGTGCCAAAAACCCGGAAAAAGAACCTGCGCAAAAAAGTCCCTGCAATTTAAATACTTCAACCTTTTGCCACTTCAAAACGGTCGATTTGTATCATTACAGGGCAAACGCAGAAAGCAACTCTGAAGATTACAGTAACGCTATAGCTGATTTCGCCAAAGCTATAGAGCTTACCCCTGATAACCCTGAATTGTTTGAGTTCCGCGGAGTTGCTTATGCAAATTCAGGCGATAACAAAGATGCGATAAGCGACTTCGAAAAATCCCTTACGCTAAAACCCAACAACGCCGATGTTTATTATTACAGGGCGAATGCCGATAGTAAAATTAAAGAATATGCAAGTGCGGTTGAAGACTTTAATAAGGCCTTTGATCTGGGCCTTCATACTGCCGACCTGTATCACTACCGGGCAAATGCTAAGAGCAATTCGGCTGATTATTCGGGGGCTGCCGAAGATTTTACATCGGCGATAGCCCTGACGCCCAATGATGCTGAACTTTATGAATATCGGGGCGTGGCTTTAGCTGAATTACAAAACTATAAAGATGCGATAAACGATTTTAATACGGCGCTGAAATTAAACCCTGCAAATGCTGATATTTATTATTATAAGGCAAATGCAGAAAACTCAAATGGTGATTACGAGCGGGCTTTAGCGGATTACAATATAACCATCCGCATGAATCCCTCAAAGGCTCAGGCTTTCTTATACAGGGGAAACACCAAAACAAGCCTGAACGATTATGACGGGGCCATAGACGATTACAAAAAAGCAATTCAGCTTGATCCCTCCCTTCATGATGTGTATTATTACCTGGCAAAGGCCGCAAGTAATGCTGATGACAACAAAAAAGCTATCGACTATTTCAACAAAGCAATTGAAAGCGACCCAAAAAACGCAGAATTGTATATGTACCGGGGAATTTCAAAAGGCAAGCTGAACGACACACTGGCTGCTTTAGCCGATATTAACCAGGCTATACTGTTAAACCCAAGATATTCGGAGGCTTTTCAGCATCGCGCCGAGATCAGAATATCCATGAAAGATTATCGTGCTGCTATCCGGGATGCCGACAGCTCTATCATGTACAATGCAAATGAGGATGGTTACGGCTATATAACCCGTGCCAAAGCGAAAATGGGATTACAGGATATGGATGGCGGATTGACCGATTTTAATACAGCTGTTAAAGTGAATCCTAAAAACACCGATGCTTATTCAGGTCGCGGCTATTTGGAATACCTTTTGTTAAACTTTAAGGATGCATTGACCGATCTGGATAAAGCCATTGAATTATTTCCCGGTAACTCTTATGCCTACCTCTACCGTGCCGACTTAAAGAGCGCGATGGGCGACAGGGAAGGCGCAGTAAAAGATTACAGGAAGATACTTGATTTTGACCCAAAAAATGAGGGCGTATATTTAAAACTGGGAAAAGTTTTGATAGCCGAAAGAAAATATACCGAAGCCTTGCTTTTGTTTAACAGAATTATTGGCACAGGCAGTAAAAACGGAGAGCTATTGATTGAACGCGGTGTTGCAATGGGTGGTATGGGTGATACAAAAGGGGCATTAGACCAATTCAACAAAGTTATTGTGCAATTTGAGGCTTTGATGAACGAGTTAAAAAATGCGAACAAAATTAAAGAAGCAGGCGAAGTTAAACCCATCATTTCAGATGCATACGCAAACTTTGGCAACATAAAAATGATGCAAAAAGACACCATTACGGCCAGTGTGAACTTTAACAAGGCAATTGAAATCAATCAAAATAACGACGAAGCCTACTTTTTCAGGGCGAATTTGAAAATGATCAAAAAAAATTACCTCGGTGCGGTTTATGATTATATCAGCGTGTTGTTAATAAACCCCAATAGTACCAAAACGTATGCTTATCGCGGCCTTGCCGAGGCTTACACAATTGATACAGCAACTATGCGTACCGATTTTGAGGAAGCGATGAAACTTGGACCGAAAGACGAAAACAACTACATTTTGCGCGGTCAGTCAAAACTATTTATGAAGGACCAGGCGGGAGCTTTTAAAGATTTTAATACTGCCATTGAGTTAAACCCAATCAACCCGGATGCCTGGTTTAACCGGGGAATGGCGAAAATAAACCAGAATGACAGCAGCGGTTGCGCCGATTTGGACAAAGCGCTTCATTTAGGATCGAAAGATGCGGCTGACGCGATAAAGCGGTATTGCAAACATTAGCGATTTTTCCACTATACAATTAGATTTGACAACTTTTTAAAAGTTGTCAAATCTAATTATTAATTCTAATTCACCTCCAGCTGGTCTTTCGACGGGAACACCGGGAAAATACCATGCGGTTCGCTCTGGTACCAGAATACTACTGACGCAATATCATCCTGTAGCGGCATATAGCGGCCATCGCTATGCCAGCCAAGGTCCTGTATCGTTACCTTTAGGTCTTTCTCAAAACGGATCGGATCGGCAATGTGCCAGCGGTACAGTCCGAAACGTTGCGCAATCTCGTAATGCCCATCACCCCTGATTACCTGCGGCAAACCGCTGTAGGGGCTGCAAAACTCCGTATATTCGCTTACTTCGGTGCCGTCGGGCTTTTTGTGCATGCTGTCGAAGTCATAAGCGCCGTTAAAATAATCTTCTGTACCTGTGCCGTTTATGGTAGGGAATTGTGTGTCGCCGTCCATAAAGAATTTTATTTCCCCTTCGCCCCACCAGCCATTTTTATTGGAGCCATAAGCTAAATACGTACCCACATATTGTCCTTTGCCCTTTATGCTGTCAACCAAAACATAGTCCTTTTTAAACGGCAAAGGATTTACCCTGCGGAACTGGGCATGAAAATATCCCGCATCTTTTGGAACATCAGTAAGTGTATAATCAACCTGATAATAGAGCACCATGTCGTGGTCGTCAATATTTTCCATGGTGATCCTGCATTTTTTACGAAAGGGCATCGGCCAGTAACAATTAAACCCGCTGCCGGGGTTAACCACCACAGCCAGCGACTGCACCGGCGCAAACTTTCCCCAGCCCATACAAAAAAAGTCACCAACAGGCACCTCAACTGATGGTGTGGTTTCATCATCCCAATAAAAACGAAGAATGGAATAACGCCAGTTCCCGGTCGGCGTCATCCAGATATGCTGAACAGCGCCTGAACCATCTATTTCGGCAACAGTATAGGTAGTATGTTTCTTTATGACCACGCTTGGGCTAACCTTCCAGGTTTGTCCCAGTTCCCTTGCAGGCCCCGAGCCTGTACCTGTGGTGGCCATGCCGCCTTTTCCCTTTTCGCCGTTAAAATTCTCCGGGCTGATAGAACGCGTTTTGGCATCAGACAAACGGTATAAATTGCCCAGGTTTACACCCAACCCATTAAATTTCTCCTGTGCGCTAACTGAAAAAACAACAAAAACAATAATCAAAGTAATTAAAACTGACCTTTTCATCCTTATTTGTATTAAGTACGTTAATAATCAAATTTAGCTTTAAGCTTTTACCCTTTTAATTGAGTTTATAGAATTCCACCGCATTAAGGCCCCAAAACCGGACTTGTTCATCTACAGAAAGTTTCGAAACGTAATGTTGCACAACCGATAGCATTTGATTGTACCCGCCTGCCACATTGCAAACCGGCCAGTCGGAACCAAACATTACGCGTTTTGGCCCAAATGCACCAAAAATCACATCTAAATAGGGCTTAAAATCTATTAAAACCCAATTTTGCCAATCAGCTTCAGTTATCATGCCTGATACCTTACACCAAACATTCCCATATTTCGCTATGGCTTTAATACCTTTTGCCCATTTGTCAATATTTCTATTTTTGATATCAGGTTTCGCGATATGATCTATAACAAAGCGCTGGTTGGGAAAGGCTTTTACAAACTGCTGGGTATAACCCAATTGATCTGGATAAATTAAGATATCATAAGTATAATCATGAGCATTCAAAGCACCAATACCTTCCATAAACTGCGGGTTCAGCATCAGCGCCCTGTCGGGTTCACCCTGCAATACATGGCGAAAACCTTTAATTTTAGTATAATGGCTATAGTACTCCAGGCGTTGCTTTATATCATCAGCCTGTAAGTCAACCCAGCCTACTACTCCTTTTACAAAATCGTGGTTTTCGGCAATATTTAACAGAAAGTCAGTTTCAGTTTCCGATTGGTCCGCCTGCACAGCTACACAGCCATTAATATCGAATTTTTCAAGGATAGGTTTCAAATCCCCCGGCAAAAAATCACGCTGTATAGCCGACATGGATTGGTCAATCCAACTATCCCTTACCGGGTCAAATTTCCAAAAATGCTGGTGCGAATCTATTTTTGTCATTGCTATTGTTTTGTTGATTAAGTTAAAGGTATGATTTTAAAAAAGGAGTTATCAATCAATGTCGTTTACTTAAGGAAAACGACTAATTAGTCCTTCTAATAAACACTCTGCGCCTCACCCTGCCCTCTCCAAAGGAGAGGGTTTAACGAAGAGCGAAGTTAAAGTCCTCTCCTTTGGAGAGGATTTAGGTGAGGCAAAATTACAAGGGAATTATTAAGTAAACGACATTGAATTATCAACAACCGCTCACTTAATAAACCCAATCAACCTCTCACCCCATTTCAGGCATTAGCCAAAGACCTGTCCAGATGCACATATCCTCCATCAATATGAATCAACTGCCCGGTGGTATGACTTGATCTGTCAGACAATAAAAAAGCAGCTGCATTTGCTATTTCTTCCGCGGTAGTCATTCTGTTGCCAAATGGTATTTTAGCTTCAATTTCTTTTAGTTTTGCTCCCGGATCGGGTAGTGTTTTTATCCAGTTTTCATACAAGGGTGTCCAGCATTCGGCAACCACAATGGCGTTAACCCTGATACCGTATTTTAGCAGTTCAACCGCCCATTCCCGGGTTAAAGCATTACGGCCACCGTTTGCTGCGGCGTAAGCTGACGTATTTCCCTGTCCTGTATCGGCTGTTTTGGAGGTGATATTTAATATCGGTCCTTTTGATTTTTTTAATTCGGCCAATGCAAAATGCGCCATAAGGTAATAATGCACCACGTTTTTATGAAGGGAAGCGATAAATTTCTCGTAATTTCCACTCTCCAGCCCTACCCCGTCATTTACCCCGGCGTTGTTTACCAGGCCGTCGATACGGCCAAACTCCTTAACAACCGCATTTATCGCACGTTCACAGGCTTCAGGATCTGTAAGCTCCGCAATAACCTGGAAAGCTTTTCCGCCGGCAGCTTCCACTGCGTGTACAGCCTTAAGGTTATCTTCTTCACTTCTTCCAACGATTACCGGGATAGCGCCTTCTTTTGCCAATACTTTTACGATCCCCTCGCCTATCCCTTTTGCGCCGCCGGTTAC
>JBIOHE010000287.1:0-5481 GCA_044448725.1 Sphingobacteriales bacterium
AAATATTACGGACAGTCTTTTAGGCTGGGGAGATATTTTATTGTTGCTGAGCATTGCTTTTTACCTGTCAGTGCTCAATTTTTTACTGTTTTATATCAGCAGCTTAAT
This sequence comes from Sphingobacteriales bacterium, assembly GCA_044448725.1. Classification (GTDB taxonomy): domain Bacteria; phylum Bacteroidota; class Bacteroidia; order Sphingobacteriales; family Sphingobacteriaceae; genus Mucilaginibacter. Next base: position 109 of record JBIOHE010000287.1, read on the forward strand.
TATTTCGTTACTGATCTGGTTGCTGTGGCAGTCACTTTCGAAAGAAAAAAATAAACATATACCGCTTGCGGGTTTCCAGGCGCTGATTTTTACCGTATTTTTAGCCGGCGACTGGTGGTTTAAATATTTTGACCTGACAAATGACAACTGGTTGCTTTATCTTATCACAAAATGAATTTGACTGAAGATATAATCCTGTTAACAGAAAACATACACTGGCTTACCAAAGACCAGGCATGGCATTACAGGGTTTTGCCAAAAAACCGGTCGGACAAACAATTTGAACTCTACTGTGAGGAAACGGCGGAACAAAGCGCGTTAATACCGGAATTAGAGATATTGCTCAACCTTTCCATCAAACTTGAGCCGATACCTAATGAGCAAATAGCCAAACTTCTTTCTAAATATTATATAAAAGACAATGCCGCCCAGGGATCTTCACAATATCAGATCAACAATGCGGAGAATTTCCTGGTTAACCTGATACAGGAAGCAAAGAACCTTAAAAGCAGCGATATTCATATCGAAAGCTATGAGAATAAATGCCGCGTCAGGATAAGGATTGACGGCATGATGGTGGAACGGTACCTGTTAAAACGGGACGAGTACCCGGCGCTTATCAATAAAATAAAAATACAGGCCAACCTCGACATTGCCGAAAAGCGTTTGCCCCAGGATGGACGTATAAATTTCAAACAGCAGGACCAGCAATTTGATATACGGGTATCTGTATTGCCAACCCTGTTTGGTGAAAAAGTTGTACTGCGCCTTTTGAACAGCGATGCCACGGAAATTGACCTCAATACCCTTGGGTTCTCCAAATTCGACCTTGATAATTATTTACAGGGCGTTAAAAAACCCAATGGCATATTACTGATCAGCGGGCCGACAGGCAGCGGAAAGACAACCACACTTTATGCCACATTGAAGCTGTTAAATAAGGAGACCAGAAATATACTGACTATTGAAGACCCGGTTGAATATACCCTGGAAGGAATTAATCAGGTACAGCTGAAAGAATCTATCGGATTAGGATTTGCAGCGGCTTTAAGAACATTCCTTCGTCAGGACCCGGACGTGATCATGGTAGGGGAGATCCGGGATACGGAGACAGCCAATATGGCGATCAGGGCAGCGTTAACAGGCCACCTGGTTTTATCAACCATACATACCAATTCGGCCTGGGGTACAGTGTCGAGGCTGATTGATATGGGCGTACCCCCGTTTTTAGTGGCCAATACCTTGAATACCACAGCCGCACAGCGCCTGATCAGGTTACTATGCCCGTACTGCAAAAAACAGGAAAGCTTTAGCAGCGATATGTATCCAAAACAATTTAAGCCCTACAGCACAGTACACCATCATTATAAAGCTCAGGGCTGCGAACAATGCTATTACACAGGCTACAAGGGAAGAAAAGCCGTGTACGAAGTGATTCCCATAGACCAGGAGTTGGCAATAGAAATAAAGAACGGCAACATGTATATCCAGGATCTTTTAAAGGAACGGGGTATCCAAACGCTTGCCGAAAACGCATTTAATATATTTAGTGAAGGACATACCTCCATCGATGAAATTTACCCCCTCTTATTTAATTATTAGCCTGATGTATAAAAAACTTACCCGCATAGTCTTTGCCCTTTTATTATTTGCCTGCCCTTTCCAGATTTTTGCCCAGCAAACACCGCGCATTCAAGTGATACAAAAAAAACTGGACAGCCTGGCCAAAACGGTGCCCGGATTAGGTCAAAAAGTATTTCTACAGGTCAACGGTTCCATTGAACAGTATTTACTTGGCATATCAAGTTCCAATAATTTAAGCATCAGCGTTGATCCTAAACTAAGTTTTGCCATCAATGACAACCTCAATGATGTTACCGCGTCGAATATTCTGGTGTTCCTGGCACAGAAATATAACCTGGACATTAGTGTGGTAGGCTCGATCATTTATGTCACAACCTACCAGGACCCGGCCCAGTTTGCGAAACCGATAATTAAGCAAATTAATGCAACGTATAACCGATCCGACAATAGCCTATCCTTAACCCTTGATAATGACAGCCTCACCGCCGTGGCAAAAAAAATCACGCAGATTTCAGGCAAAAACGTGATCGTGCCCAATTCATTGCAGGGAAAAAAAGTGAGCGCTTTTATCGCAGCGGCCCCCTTCGAAACAGCGATGGATAAACTGGCTTATACCAACGAGATCAAAATGGTAAAAACAAGCGATAACTTCTACCTGTTCCAACCGCTTGCAGAAAATGAGGAATTATATATCAACGGAGATAACAGAACCTCGGTAAGAAGAACTTTCAAGCCGGTAAATCAAACGCCGGGAGGCAATGGCTCAACCGGAGTTTACAGCAAAGTCGTCAATGGTCAAAAAGTAATATCTGCCGATGCGACAAATACCCCGATCATCAACCTGATTAAACAAGTATCACAGGAACTGAATTATAACTACTCCATTTATTCCGATATTAAAGGGACTATAGACATCCACGTAAATGATGTTCCCTACGAAGAATTTCTTGGCCTTTTGTTTAAAGGGACAGATTATACTTTTCAGTCACAAAATGGCGTATATCTAATCGGCGATAGGAAACTTGAAGGCCTGAGGACATTTAAAGCCATCCATTTGCAAAACCGTTCAATTGACACCATCGTTGCAATGCTGCCGGCAGACTGGAAAAGGAATGTCGAAATAAAGGAATTCAGGGAACAAAACACTTTGTTGTTATCAGGTTCCAGTTCCCAGATCAGGGAGCTGGAAAATGTTATCAAACAACTGGATGATCTGGTGCCGGTCATATTGATTGAAGTAACGATGATTGATATTACCAAAACCAGGGTCATTGCAACGGGTCTGAAAGTTGGGGTAGCGGATAGTGTAAAAACCGGCGGGACGATCCTGCCAGGGATAAATTTTACCGCCAGCGCCTCCGGCATCAATAGTTTCCTGACCAGCATCAGTAAATTTACTTCTATCAACCTGGGGCATGTTGTGCCGAATTTTTATGCTACTATCCAGGCCATGGAATCAAACAATAACGTAGAAGTAAGATCAGTCCCTAAATTAACAGCTTTGAACGGGCATACAGCTAATTTGAGTATAGGCAGCAAATTGTACTATAAAAACTCGACCCAAAACCTTTATCCGTCGGCATCAACTTCTACCTCTGTATTCACCAATACATACACCCCTGTTGAGGCCAATTTGTCAGTTGACATAAAACCAATAGTTTCGGGAGATGACCAGGTAACCTTAGGCATTAAGGTAAATATATCAGATTTTACTTCTATTCCAACAGATGGTTCGCCGCCGCCGCAGTCCATCAGCAAATTTGAATCCAGCCTGCGCGTTCACAGTGAAGATACGATTTTGTTAGGGGGAATTGAGCGGAATGAAAATAACGTTTCCTCATCAGGTATTCCGATTTTATCAAGGATACCGATTTTGAAATGGATTTTCAGCAGCCGCACCAAAACCAATTCCAAGGTGATTACAGTACTGTTTATTAAATCAACCATTTTACGCTGATAATATTTAAACCAATATGCTGGAACAATATTATAATATCAATGGGGCGACAGGCGTCAGTATTACCATTCTGCCCGATGGGAATACGGCGGTTAATGCCTGCAGCGTAACCATTCAAAACAACCAGCTGAGTTTTGAAAAAAAGATAACAGCTATTTCATCCCTTGAAGAATTAGCGAAACATTTTCCTGCCAAATCAATCGTTGCCCTGAACCTGAGCGGGAAAGGCATCTTACAAAAACAAATAGAAAAAACAGACGAAATCAACCAGCATAATTTTAGCAAAATACTGCCCAATGCCACTGTTGATGATTTTTATGTACAGAATTTCATATCCGGCGACCAGTCCTTTGTTTCGGTAATCCGTAAAGCAGAAGCCGATAAATGGATAAGCCAGCTAACCACAATGGGTTTTGTGCCGCTGATGTTAAGCATCGGGCCCTTCCCGGTTCAACATATCATAAGTCAACTAAATATTTATGGCGCAGAAGTTATATTTAGTGGCTATACCATTCAAAGGAATGAAAAATCGGAATGGCTGTCTTGTCAATATGACGGTTCAGTTGCTGCACCTTTTCCATTAAAGGTTGAATCTGAAAACATTGATGAGAAATTACTGATCCCATACGCAGCGGCTTTTCAATTGGTACTGGCAAATAAGTTAGAACCCATCCAGGCAGCAGTTCCTTCTTTAGCAGCCGAATTTCAGAAACTCGTACAGGAAAAGAAGCTGAAAGTTCAGGGTTTCCTGGTATTGTCTGTTTTTTTTGTACTGTTGCTGGTTAATTTTCTGGTGTTTTCATATCTGAATTCTGCTAATAATAAATTAACCGAACAGGTAAGCCGGACTGCCCGGAGCTCTGACGATAGTCAGAAAGTCAACAACCAGGTACAGCAAAAAGAAGCTTTAATAAAAGTATTGGGTTGGGAAGGCGCAGTAAACAAAAGCGCCCTGATCGACCAGGTGGCCTCCTTATTACCACAAGACATCAGCTGGAAGGAAGCAAGTATCGACCCTGTTGACCTTTCAAACAGCCGCAGCCAGAAAGCCATCGTTTTTTATAGCCGGAAAATCCGTATTACCGGGAACTCCGAAAAGATCATCCCGGTAAATGAATGGATAGCCCGGATAAAAACCAGGCCCTGGGTAAAAAATGTAACGTTAGACAGCTATACGTTTAACAGCGAAGTAAATACCGGACAGTTTATTGTTGTAATTGACTATTGATATGTTAAAGCAAATCCCAATAAAAAAAGAATACCTGTTGATTGCAGCATCAATCATCCTGTTATTGCTTTGTTATCAACTGGCAATCAAAAAAACGATAGAAGCCTGGCAAATAAATAAACAACTTAAAGCTCAGATGGCCCAGGCGGCCGATTTAAGTTACCAGCCAGCCTACCTCGAACGGAAAAACAATAATCTCAGCAAAATTATCAGCCTTTATAAAACCGATACGGTAACATTCCGCAGTAATACCATCAGTGCCATATCGTCCATCGCCGAAAAAGAGAATGTAAAACTGAGCGAAGTACCTTTACAGGACCCGATGTACCATACGGATAAGTTTATTATTCAAAAACTTAATTTTGAAGGCGGCTTTTTTGCATTAACGAAAGTATTCAATCAGTTGCAGGCAACATCTGGAATAGGCGTGGTTAGAGCTGCAAGCTATAAGGTTATTGGTTTGATGTCCGGTGAAGATGATGTTAAAAAGCTTGTTTTGGAGGTTTATTTAGAAACGGTTAAATAAATTTCAACAAATTAGCTTTGTTAATAAAAAATATTATAAAAAAAACACTAAATATTAAAAAACTATTCATTACTATTG
>JBIOHE010000288.1:0-5466 GCA_044448725.1 Sphingobacteriales bacterium
CACCTGTTTCATCCGGCGAAAGCCAAACCTTTTTACCTGAGCTTACATCTATAACCCCTACCCTTACTTTAGGGTTTGGATCGCCTACCTGTGGTATGGCAATGTGCAGGTTATTCGGGTGTACGCCTTCAAAATTGGTCATCTGAAAATCGGGTACAGGGCGCTCGTCAAATTGCCAAAAGGCTATGTATTTACTATCCTTCGACCAGTTCCAGGCCTGGGCCTGCCCAAATTCTTCTTCATAAACCCAATCGTAATGTCCGTTAAAGGTGCCGTTCTCGCTTGTGGAATCACCTGTTAGCTGCTGCTCTTTCCCGCTTACAAAATCGTAAGTGAACATATTGCCGTTGCGCTCCATGCCTGCTTTGGTGCCATCGGGCGATAATTCTGCCGAACGGGCATCTTTAGCGGCCTGTTTTAAAGTTTTGGTTTCCACATCGTAGTCAAAATAATCAGATATGGCCGACCGGCGGTAAATATGCCTCGTATTGGTTTTAAAAATAAGGTGCTTTGAATCCCGCGACCATTGGAACGATTCATACTCAAATGGCTTGGTTGTTCCCGGGAAAGTTATGCCCTTGCTGGTGAAGATGAGTTCATCCTGCAGGGTTTTAGGGTCCATGGAACGGATCTCGTCGTTGTTAATAAAAGAATATTTGTTCCCTTCATTGGTCCAGTTAACACTTTGCGGACCGGGGTTACCATAAAGGTTTCCCGCCGATCTCAAAGCATCCGCCAAACTGCTGTATTGTTGTTTGTTTTGTGCCCTCAGGCTGAAGATAAGCAGGCAGTTCAGGGCCAGTGTGAAAACTAATTTAAGCCGCAGATAGTAATATTTCATAAAATTGGATTTGGTTTTTTATAAAGGTTTAAAACTAACGGATTTACTTTATATAGGCAAGCGGTTAGTTTTAGTCCGAAAGAAGAAACGGGGCTGCGATGCTGTGAATTTCAGAATTAGGAGGGGCTAAACGCGTTTAGCCCCTCCTAATTTTTTTGATTTGAGGAGCTAAACGCGTTTAGCACCTCGTAATTTTTTCGATTTGAGGAGCTAAATGCGTTTAGCTCCTCGTAAAAAAATGGAGGTTGTTTTTGACAAAACATTGATTATGAGGCAAATGTACTAAAAAAACAACGAAAGGCAGGGGATTTAACGTAAAAAGAACGTCTGAAATTTATATTGCTGTTTTTGGATAAGCCAAAAAAGAGAAATCAAATCCATCAAATATACCAAAAACTGAGGGAATTATCAAGGGCTCAGGGAGATGATTCAGGGCGGAGCCTTTAAAATGTTTCAATTCTGATAGAGTTCCAATGCAAAAACCGGTGAGGGATAAAAAATCAAGTTAAAATACTAAAATAAGCGCCGTCAGGTGCGAAATATCGGTAGAAAATAATAAAAAGGATTTAGCGTGCCGTAGGTACTTAACGAACGAAGCGGCATTAGCGCTAATGTTTGGCGGGTGTTAGGTACCTACGGCACACAATGAGGTCTGGTCTGTTTTTCTACCAATATTTGCCCCCGATGGGGGCTGTCGCTTAACTTAGCAGCACTTGTGCTTCGTCTGCACAGCCTTTTAATGCTTTCACTATTCACCCTTCTCCTTTCACCTTTATCCTTTAACCTTCTCCATTCACCTTTATCCTTTAACCTTTCAGCCTAAATTGTATCTTTGCCGATTATCATCGCGCTACAATGAAGATATCGTATAATTGGCTTAAAGAATTTATTGATACAGACAAAACCCCGGAAGAAATTTCGAAGATATTGACCGGTACAGGTTTGGAAGTGGAGAGCCTTGAAAAGGTGCAGCCAATTCCAGGCGGACTGGAGGGTTTGGTTATTGGTTACGTGAAGGAACGTTCACAGCATCCCAATGCCGACAGGCTAAGCATCACCAAAGTGGATGTGGGCACAGGCGAAGATCTGCAGATTGTTTGCGGGGCGCACAATGTGGCCGCCGGGCAAAAAGTAGTGGTTGCTACGGTTGGCACAACAGTTTACCCAACAGTTGGCGAGCCGTTTAAGATCAGCAAATCAAAAATAAGGGGTGAGGTATCCGAGGGGATGATCTGCGCGGAAGATGAAATAGGTTTGGGTACCGATCATGCAGGTATTATGGTGCTTGATGCTGCTGCCGTTATTGGCACTCCCGCCAAAGATTATTTTAAAATAAATGATGATTACCTGTACGAAATTGGTTTAACACCAAACCGTGCCGATGCGACGTCGCATTTGGGTACCGCAAGGGATATAGCTGCTTTTTTAAAGATCGCTGTTGAAAGACCGGATGTTTCTGCCTTCAAAGTGGATAATACCAGTCGTACCATAAAGGTTATTGTTGAAAACGAACAGGCCAGCCCAAGGTACTCCGGTGTAACTATTTCGGGTGTTGAGGTGAAGGAGTCGCCCAAATGGCTCAAAGAACGTTTGAGCGTGATAGGAATCCGGTCCATCAATAACATTGTGGATGCTACCAACTACGTTTTGCATGACCTTGGACAGCCCCTGCATGCCTTTGATGCAGATGCTATAAAAGGTGACACCGTTATCGTAAAAAATTGTGCGGAAGGTACCTTGTTTAAAACGCTGGACGACGTGGAACGCAAACTTTCTGCCGGTGATTTGATGATCTGCAATGCCGAAGAGCCGATGTGCATAGCCGGGGTTTTTGGCGGTATTGGTTCGGGGGTAAGTGCAGGTACAAAAAATATCTTTCTGGAGAGCGCGTATTTTAATGCGGTTTCTGTGCGAAAAACATCAAAACGGCATGGCTTAAAAACCGATGCATCTTTCAGGTTTGAGCGCGGCACCGATCCGGATATGACGGTTTATGCTTTAAAGCGTGCAGCATTACTCATAAAGGAAATTGCCGGTGGTTTTATCTCGTCCGAAATATCAGACCATTATCCAAACCCTGTAGCCCCGTTTGACGTGGAGATTAGCTATAATAACGTGGACAGGCTGATCGGTAAAGGAATCGCCCACGAAGAAATAAAAGGCATCATCAAAGCTTTGGATATAGATATTGTTACGGAAACCGCTGAAGGGCTGTTGTTGAAAGTGCCGCCATACCGTGTGGATATTACCCGCGAAGTGGATGTGGTGGAAGAGATTTTGCGCATTTACGGGTACAATAATATTGAGATCCCGACACAAGTACGCGCATCCTTAAATAATTCGCAAAGGCCCGAAAAAGATTCGGTGCAAAACCTGTTATCCGATTTGCTTTCGGCGAATGGCTTTAACGAGATCATGTCGAACTCCTTAACCAAATCAGCCTATTCATCAAACCCCGATAAAGCGGTTAAGATATTGAACCCATTGAGCAGCGACCTGGATGTGATGCGTCAAACGCTGTTGTATTCGGGCCTTGAAGCCGTTGCCTATAACCAAAACCGCAGAAACCCCGACCTGAAGCTTTATGAGTTTGGCAAAGTATATTCATTTGATGAGGAAAAATATGTGGAAACCCAGCGTTTCGCTGTATTTATTACCGGGGCCGATCAGCCGGAACAATGGAACCAAAAAGTAAATCCCGTTTCTTTTTATCATTTAAAAGCTGTTGTTGACGGTATCCTGGCAAAACTGAATTGCAGCGATGCGCAGGTTGAAGAGGCTACCTGCAAAAAACTTGCCTACGGTTTGCAGTACAAGCTGAATAATAAACAACTGGTTAAATTTGGATCAGTAGCGACCGAAGCTTTGAAAAAGGCCGAAGTTGACAAAGAGGTTTTTTATGCTGATTTTAATTTTGATATGATTCTGAAATTAGCCCGTAAAAACAAGATCGTTTATTCGGAAATTTCAAAATACCCGGCAGTAAGGCGCGACCTTTCTATGCTGATCGACAAAGACGTAACATTTGGTCAGTTAAAACAAATAGCGCAAAAAACCGAGCGTAAATTATTGCAGGATGTAAATGTGTTTGATGTTTACCAGGGCGATAAACTCCCTGCTGGAAAAAAATCGTATGCCCTGAGTTTTATTTTGCAGGATAATGAGAAAACGCTGACAGATAAAGCCATAGACAGCATAATGCAAAAAATAATTTATAACTTCGGGAAAGAAGCAGGGGCGGAAGTTAGGAAATAAGTTGAATGAATAGATTTTAATTCAAAGGATATGAAAGCAGATACATTTGAAGAGTTCTTAAAAAAGAGAAAAGGCGAAGAAGAAGAAGAACTTGAAATTGATTGGGAACAAAAGGAAAAGCAATGGATTAGCTCGGTTACAGAGTTTTATCGTAATATTAAAAAATGGCTTGAGCCTTTTACAAAAGAAGGATTGTTAGTTATAAGGGAAGATAGCTGGACTAATATTGATGAGGATTCGTTTGGTAACTATGACCTTAAAAAATTAACCATTATTATAGGGAAAAAGGATGTAGTTACACTAACCCCACGTGGTAAATTGGTTGTGGGAGGCTATGGCCGTATTGATATGAGGGGGCCACAGGGAGCAATATCAATTATTCACAAAAATGGAAATAATTGGAAGTTTAAAAATATGGTTACCCTGATTGAGTTCGAAGATGCGAACGAAAAATCCTTTGAAAACGTCATTCAAGATTTAGTAAATGGCTAAAAGGGTTTCATTGTCTGGCCGGGAGAAGTCTATTGAGTCTATTCGGGGGTGGTATGAGGATCAAATGGAAGCAATTAACGATCTAAGGGTTAAAATTAGCTCAATCCGTAACGAAAAGTTTCGCGAACTGGATTTGATCGAAATTAACACCTATTTTGATAATAGCGAAGAAGAATTGGAGCGTTTAGTTTGTTTGGATTTAATATCAGCAACAGAAGCATTTCTCAGAGTCGATTGTTACAACAGAGTTAATGAGAAGGACAAATCAGAAATAGGTCGGATTTTTCGGGAGGTACATAAAAAGAAAGAGATCAAAATATCCCTGGAAGAAGATATTATTGAGATTTGGAAAAATCAATTAGGAAATAAACCGTTTAGCGATTTTTTAGGATTGCTTAAATATCGCCATTGGTTAGCACATGGAAGATACTGGACACCTAAACTTGGCAGAGGTTATTCATTTGATATTGTTTATCAAATTACAGGAAATATTTTTGAAGTTGTCTCAAAACAGAATTAACCAATGTCAATAGCAGATCAATTAAATACCATTGTAGATAGAACGGAGCGCTTAATAGAGCTTTGTGCTGCTTTACAGGAGGAAAATGATCTGTTGAAATTAGAGAGCGAGGCCTTGACTGTAGCCCTGAATGCGAGTAAAAATAAGACCAAAGATCTTGAAGAAAAGCTCGGCGCTTTAAAAATGGCAAAATCTTTTTCACAAACAAATGAAAAAAGTCTTGACATAAAGCAAAAAATTAACGAATTTGTGCAGGAAATTGATAAGTGTATTGTATTATTGAAAAAATAGTACAAAAGTGAAAAGCTAAAATGGGAGAAATCTCCATAAAAATAAATATTGCGGACAGAGTTTACCC
>JBIOHE010000289.1:0-5454 GCA_044448725.1 Sphingobacteriales bacterium
AAATTAATCAACTAAATCTCAAATCTCATGTTTAAAAGTTTACTCCTAAAAGGAAGAACACTATGCCTGCTGTTATGCTGCCTGGTTTCTTCATTGGTAGTTACAGCCCAAACAAAACACACAGGTAAGGTCATCGGCAGCGATGATAAATTACCTGTTGTTGGTGCATCCGTAAGGATCAAAGGTACCAACACGGGCGCTGTAACCGATGTTAATGGTGATTTTACCTTAACATTAAGCCCTGGCAATGTAATTGTGGTAAGTTACATTGGTTATCAAACAACGGAAATCACTGTTAAGGGCAGTGAATTTCTGACAATTTCGCTGCAACCGGCCAGCAGCAGCCTGAATGAAGTTGTTGTTACAGGTTACACGGCCCAGAAGAAAAAGGACATCACCGGCTCGGTTGCTGTTGTTGACGTTACCAGTATGAAAGCCATTGTTTCAGGTAACACTACTGCGTTATTACAAGGCCAGGCCTCCGGTGTTACGGTTACAAACTCAGGCAGCCCGGGCGCTGGTACTTCTATTAACATTCGCGGTATCGGGTCAACCGGCAGCACTGCTCCATTGGTAATTATTGATGGTGTAGCAGGCGATCTGGATAACCTGAACCCTAATGATGTTGAATCAATCCAGGTATTAAAGGACGCAGGCGCCTCAGCTATTTACGGTATCCGTGCTGCAAACGGCGTAATAGTGGTAACCACTAAAAAAGGCAAACAGGGTGAAGCTACCATTACTTATGATGGATCTTACGGAACCACCCAGCCTTTGGCCGACGGGTTTAAACTGGCCGGCACACAAACCTATATGCAGGCGGAGTATTTATCTAACCTGCATGACGGTAATACAGGCGCAGGTCACCCGAGCACCCAGTTTGACCCTAATGCCACCGGCACATGGAGCATTCCGGATTATATCACCCCTGCCGGCGCACATACAGGCGATCCAAATACTGCCCCTTCTGCCTATAATATGAACACCACTAACGGTATCGGATCAAATCCAATCACATTAGCCAATAAAGTGGGTACCGATTGGTTTAAAACTGTATTTAGGGCTGCACCCATTCAGCAGCACAGTATTACTGCCAGCGGCGGTAGCGAAAAGTCAACCTACTTAATGTCTGTTAATTATTTGAATGAGCAGGGTACCTTACTTTCCACTTACGACAAACGTTATGGAATAAGGGCCAACACTGCTTTTGTTGTTGCAGACCATGTACGTGTAGGTGAAAATGCCTATTTTTATTACAAACAAAACCCGCAGATCGGCAACCAAAACGAAGGAAACATTATTTCCTTCATCTATCGCGAACCGCCTATAATCCCGGTATATGATATTATGGGTAATTTCGCAGGTACCAGGTCACCAGGTTTAAGCAACTCCCAAAACCCTTATGCAGATGCTTACCGCAATTTGGCCAACGTTAATAACGACTGGAATATCAGCGGCAACGTTTACGCGGAAGTTGATTTCCTGAAACACTTTACCCTGCATACCAGCTTTGGTGGTTCTGTTGATAATTATTACAACAGTAATTTTTCACCAACCTATTATGAAAATGCCGAAGGTAATACCAATGTAAACGGATATTCTGAAAATTCGGGTTTTACAAATCAATATACCTGGCAAAATACCTTAACCTATAACCAGGTTTTTGGCAAGCATAGTATTAAAATATTGGCAGGTTCTGAAGCTGTAACTAACACTGACAGAGGGTTTGGGGCCAGCAGGGGTAATTATGTCGTATCTACAGATCCGGCTTATGTCAATTTAAATACCGGTGATCCAAGTACAAAAGCAAATTCTGATTATGCAGGCGGATACACGATAGAATCATTTTTTGCAAGGTTAGAGTATAGTTTTAATGACAAGTATTTGCTGAATGCCAATATACGGCGCGACGGTTACTCTGGTTTTGCGCAGGGTCATCAATGGGGCTTGTTCCCATCCGCATCGGCAGCCTGGAGAATTTCAAAAGAAGACTTTTTGAAAGGGGTATCCTGGTTAAGCGACCTGAAATTGCGCGCTGGTTATGGTGTTATCGGATCGTTAAGCGATGTTATCCTTCACCCTAATAACGCCTTTAATTTGTTTGCTACAGACCCGGGCAGTTCTTATTATGATATCAACGGAACAAGTACCTCAACTGTATTGGGTATTTACAACAGCCAGTTAGGCAATACAAAAACTACATGGCAAAATGATAAAGAAGCTGACTTTGGTTTCGATGCATCCTTACTGAACAACAGTATTGATTTTTCATTTGATTATTTCAAAAAAACCATAGCCGGATTAATATTCCAGCCAGTTCCGCTTGCTTATACCGCACCGCCAACCCAGCCATTCAAGAACGCTGGAAACATTGAGAATACCGGGTTTGAGTTTAATATCGGGTATCATGGCAATATAAGCGACTTTAAATATAAAGTAGATCTTAACGTAAGTCATTACACAAATAAGGTAGCAAGTTTGCCATCAGCCTATTATGATGAATATAGTTCCGGTTCAAGCCGTTTGCAAAATTTCACAAGGCTGCAAGCTGGCCAGCCGGTAGGCGAGTTTTTCGGGTTGCAGGAAATAGGTTTATATCAAAACGCTGCTGATGTTGCTAATAACCCGGGTTACGCCGGTGCAGTGCCGGGTTTGATAAAATATAAAGATGTTAATGGCGACGGCAAGATAGATTTGAATGACCGGACATTTATTGGTAACCCTAACCCTAAATTAACAGGGGGCTTTAATCTTAATGTCAGCTATAAAAATTTCGACCTGAACACAAACCTGTACTTTGTTTATGGGAATAAAGTAGCTAACTATACTAAATACTGGACAGATTTTCCGCAGGTATTTGACGGTAACGTAAGCGCGAATGTTATTACCGATTCGTGGCAGCCGGGCGCTGATAACAGCCATGCTACTATCCCGATTTTAACAAGGGCGGCTAATTTAGGTAACGTGGGCGCATTCACTTCTTATTATCTGGAAGACGGTTCGTTCTTAAAGATGAAAACTTTACAGATTGGTTATAACATTCCTGCTGCTGAGTTAAAACGTATCGGGATATCCAGGTTCAGGATTTATTTAATGGGCAATAACCTGTTCACATTGACTAAATATACAGGCATGGACCCTGAATTACAAAATTCTGATTTAGGAAACAACACCAGTTTTGGAATTGATTTTGGTAACTATCCATCTAATCAAAAAAGATATACTGTGGGTGCGCAAGTCACTTTCTAATATTTAACATTTTTTTATTAAGAATCATGAAAAAATTAAATTTAAAATTTAGCGTACCGCTGGTCCTGATGGTATTGATCAGTACGTTGTACGCCTGTAAAAAGAATTTTTTAAGCCAAACGCCGCTTGGCGTTATCAGTCCGTCAACTTTAGCAAATGCTGCGGGCGTTAATGGTTTATTAATTGGAGCCTACTCACTGTTAGACGGTGTAGGCAGTAATGGCGGCGGTATCGACGGCGCGGCTTCAAACTGGAATTTTGGCAGTGTTGCCGCCGGCGATTCATATAAAGGTTCGCAACCGTCTGACGGTGGGGCCGATGCCTTGCCTGTTGGTATTTATACCTTTGTTACTTCTAATCCTTATGTAAACGCCAGGTATGATATATTAATGGCAAGTGTTGCCCGTTGCAATGATGTGTTACGCGAAGTACCGCTTGCTAAAGATTTAAGCTCAGCTCAGGCGACTGAAATAACTGCTGAAGCAAGGTTTTTAAGGGGTCATTATTATCTGGAGCTCAGGAAACAATATGGTTGGGTTCCATATTATGATGAAACAATAACTGATGCCAATCAGCCTAACAATGTTGAAATATGGCCTAAAATAGAGGCTGATTTTCAAGCTGGTATTGACGGCATGCCTGGTACACAGCCGCAAAAAGGCAGAGCAAACAAATGGGCAGCAACTGCATATCTTGCAAAAACTTATATGTTTGAGCATAAATATGCGGCAGCTCTTGCCCTTTTTCACACTTTAATAAGCAGTGGTACAACCGCGAGCGGTCAGGCCTATGCGCTAAACCCTGTATTTCAAACAAACTTCAGCCCTCAGCCAGGTCAGAAAAACAGCGCCGAGTCGGTATTTGCCGCTCAAACTTCTGTAAATGACGGCGCCACCAGCAACAATGGTAATAAAGGCGATGAGTTAGGTTTTCCATATTCAGGC
Source organism: Sphingobacteriales bacterium (assembly GCA_044448725.1). Classification (GTDB taxonomy): domain Bacteria; phylum Bacteroidota; class Bacteroidia; order Sphingobacteriales; family Sphingobacteriaceae; genus Mucilaginibacter. Next base: position 4,194 of record JBIOHE010000289.1, read on the forward strand.
AATGGCCCCGGTGGTTGCTGCGGGTGGAACAATCCGTCGCAATGGCTTGCAAATTCATTCAAAACTGATGCCAATGGTTTACCATTGCTGGATACCGCTAATCCCGGAGATAATTTCAACACAGGCGGCGACGTAAGTAACCCATTGTTAGGCGCCGTTTGGGCCGGTAATGTTGACCCTCGTATTGATATTACTATGGGCCGTATCGGTAAACCTTACCTTGATTGGGGGCTTATGGATGCAACCTATATCCGTGACCCTTCGGATGGTGTATTCTCCCCGCGTAAAAACGTATATTCAAAAGCTGAAAAAGGTTCGTTGTCAGATGTTTCGAGCGCCTGGGATGCAGTACAAAGTGTTGCCAATAATGTTAACCTGATGCGTTATGCCGATATACTGTTAATGGCGGCAGAATGTGAAGTTCTGGTAGGTTCTACTTCAGCAGCTGAGACAGATGTTAACATGGTTAGGGCCAGGGCTAATAATCCTGCCGGATGGGTGTATATGAATTCTGCCTATAGTGTGGGTACATCTACTTACGCTATGAATGAAACGCCTGCCGATAAGTACAAGGTTAGTCCGTATCCTGCCGGTTCTTTCGCGGATAAGGTTTATGCCACCAAGGCCATTCACATGGAAAGGAAACTTGAATTAGGTATGGAAGGCATGCGCTGGTACGATTTACAACGCTGGGACGGCGCTTCTGTATCTGATCCGATCACAGGCAGCGACGGCAGCATGGCTAAAGAAATCAACGCGTTTTTCGCCCATGATTCCAAAATCAATTCACAATTAGTAGTTGGCGGGGCTCCTGCTCATTTTACCGCAGGAAGAAATGAGTATTATCCGATCCCTCAACAGGAAATTGACGTTTCAGCTTCTTTAGGTAAAGAGATGTTGAAACAGAATGCCGGTTACTAATATTTAATAAACTTTTAGTAAATTTGATGGGGATTGAAAAATCCCCATCTTTTTTTTGCCCTTATTGTGGTTCTGTAACGTATAGTGTGGGTGCTTAATTTTTTTAACACAGAGGGCGCCATGCATGCACAAAGAACGCGGAGGAATTATCAGTAAATCTCCAATTGCTATCGGGATTGGGTTTAAATATTAGAAGTAAAAGAAGGAATTGGGCTGTGTATTTAAGTTAAGGAAAATGTCTTTTTTTTAGTGCATTTACCCTCTTTCTGCCGCAGGCAAAGAGAGGGTGGTCGAGCGAAGCAATGACCGGGTGAGTTAACTAACGAAGCGGCATTAGCGC
>JBIOHE010000290.1:0-5454 GCA_044448725.1 Sphingobacteriales bacterium
ACTTTTTAACTGGCTCATCGTAAATACTGACATCCAAAGAGCCAGCAAGGTCAGGTCTACCAATGGGTTACTCGTACATATCTTCGGTAAAATTGCTGCTGCTTTTATTTACCTTGTCTTTTAACCCTTGATTCGCATTAATAATGAATATATGCCTTCTACCACCACGGGGTGGTCATCTACAATGAAAACGCTGATCATGTCTGCGGTGTTTTTATTTCAATATTTACAGAAGTTCCCGTTCCCGGCTGCGATTTTAAATCTATATTACCCTTAAGATAATCTACGCGGCTTTTAATATTACTCCATCCTGCGCCTGATGATCCCTGCAACCCGTTTACGTCAAACCCCTTGCCATTATCTTCTACACTCAGGGTTATCCAGTTATCTCCCTTTACCACCTGCACCATCACCTGTGTGGCGTTTGAATGCTTTATCGCATTATTCACCAGCTCCTGAATAATGCGATAAATAATGATCTCGGCAGCGCTGTCAATTTTTGTGTTAGCGCCAAAAGATTGAAAGATCACCTGTAGCGACGATGTGCTTGACGAGGCGCAATAATCTTTTAAAGCTTCTTCCAGCCCGAATTTTGCCAACGCTTCGGGCATCATGTTCTGTGCTACCCTGCGCAGCTCTTTCATGGCGGTATCAATCATATTAAGCGATTTTTCAAAACCTTCAATATGTCCGCTGCTGATTACAATATTTTCTTTCATATTTATAATTGAATGTTTCACTCCCGATAATAATCCGCCAAGGCCATCGTGCAGATCTTTTGCCAGCCGGCTCCTTTCGTCTTCCTGGCCTTTTAATACACCCTGCGACGCGAATATTTGTTTTTCATTCTCAAGCTCCTTTATTTTTTGTTCCTGTAAAGAATAGTTTTGATGTGCCACCAGGTTTTTCTCTTCAAGCAGTTTACTCCGGCTATACCATACTACAGCCAGTAAAACAGCAAACAACAACAGCAATAGCGAGATGTAAAGCTTATTTCGGGAAGCTGTCGCTTTCTTTTCGCTGGCGTTAAGGTGCGATTGGAATACAAGGCTATCCTGTAGTTTTTTTTGCTTGTATTCATATTCCGATGCTACCTTTTCGTTCTGAATATTTATTTTTTCTTTAAAGATGGAATCATTTACTGCATTGAGTTTTTCAAGATAACTGAAGGCCTGTGCTATATTTCCCGTTTGTTTAAAATACCCGTACATTACGTTATAATGGTCGTGCAATACCTCATTATCAGTTATTTGAAAAATAAAAGGAATAGCTAATGATGCATATTTCCAGGTGTTTATTAAGTCGTGTTTAAGAAAATAACCTTCGGCAAGGGCATCTTCTATCTGGACATTATTTTCAATATTGGTTGATTTTTGGGATATACTAAAAGCCCTGAGCAGGTAACTAACGGACGAATCCAGCATACCCTTTTCCCGGTACATGTTCCCGATGTCCCCTAACGATATCGACATGTCTTTATCTTCATGAAACAAAAAAAATATCACGTACGAGTGCTTTTCATAAATAATGGCGCTGTCAATCATTTTTTTATTCAGGAATGCATCGCCAAGGTTACCGTAAGTGCGGGCAAGGGAAACAGAATCATTCAAACCCTTTTTATAGGCAATGGCTTTCTTTGCATACAATATAGCTTTGTCCGCGTCTCCTATGCTTTCATAAACCAGCCCGATATTATTTAACACCTGACCGGTTAATCTTTTATTCCGGTTCCCCTTATTCAGCCTCAGGCATTCAAAAAAAGTTAACAATGCTTTATAATATTCAGAATTATACATCAATGATGTCGCCTTGTATTTTGTTGCGATTAAATAATTATTAAGGTTCGTCTTTTTCCATAGTATAGCAGAACTATCATACAGCAACACAGCCCTTTTAAAATTGCCGGCGTTTGAATTACAATACGCTTCTTCGCCATAGGCCTTGGCTGTCAGTGTGTCGATATTTACGATGGTGCATATTTTTTTTAGCTGACCGATCAATACAAACGCCGCCTTTGCATTCGTATCTTTTACATCATCGATCCTGGTAAGCAGGCTATTTATCCGCCTGATGTTTTCGGCCAGCTTTGTTTGCGGTGATTGTGCCTTTACTGTACTAATGCAAATAACAAACAGCATAACTATCCATAAATGGCAAAAAAATAAGCGGCCGGCATAATATTTCATAACAGGCGATGTGAATTCAATTATATAAAGTTGACCTTTTATTTAACAGTTGTAAAGTTTATTTGAAAAATCCCTGTTTTAGGGGATTGTACCATAAAAAGCCTGAATTTGACTTCATGCTGAAAGCGATGGCTGAAAAATCATACTTTATGTTAATATTTATAATTTCCAAAAGGCATTGTTTTTTATTTTTAACGTAATAATACGTATCCGATTGAGTGTTATTACGCTTGAAATAATTCAAACCAGCTGTTAATTTTGCAGGGAAGAATTTGTAATTATATATAAACTTTATTATAATTTTAAAAATCACTGTTTTAGGGGATTGTACCGCCGCGTTTTGATATCTAATTTTACGCAACCGGCAAAATATATTATTACGGGCAAAGCGGGTCAGGAAATAACCCGGAAAAAGCGGAACGCCTTATTTTTATCAACTAAAATAAATTATTAATTATTTCAGGTGATATTAAATTCTGTTTATATTAGTATGCTTGTAATCAAATATTTAAAGGCTTGAATTTTTATCAGAAAAGGACATTTGCTTTAAATTTATTTGTTTTGATATTATAAATATTACATACACCGGCCATTATCCAAAGTAGAGATACAGCTTAAATCGGCTGAATGGCTGAATTATTACAAGTAGTTCAATAATTACAGGCCTGCCTGTTTTGTTGAAATACCTTTGTTAAAATTGACTGTAAAAATACTTAATAAAATCCGTTGCACACCAACCATTCAAATTGATAATCAAACTGTTATGAAAACCGCCGCTGCATCTGCACAAAATCAGTTTCCCAAAGTATCTTTTATCAGCAAAATTTTCTTGCTGGTAGCCATGGTATTACTTTGTTTCAATAATAATTTGTCTGCTGGCGTTAAGCCGGCTGATAAGCATAAAAACAGACATTTTTCATCTGCGGAAGACCCTGCTAACAGGGCCGGGAGCCGTTTAAACAGGGCAAAACAAAAAAATTCAACGATAAAAAATTTGGGGATACTGAGCTTGCCCACGCTGAGTTACATGAGTCCCCGGATCTACACGGCCGGCGCCGCTATTACCCCGCTTTCGCCGGCAAGCAGCGGAGTGGCTGCCCCTGCTTACAACACCACGACCACTACCATTGGCTCGGGTTTTAATATCCCTGCGGGGGTGGCTGTAGATGCGGCGGGCAACGTTTATATCGGCGATCAGAATAACAACGCGGTAAAAAAGATACCTGCAGGAAATGGCACCCCGGTGACTATAGGCTCGGGCTTCAATACGCCTGATGGTGTTGCAGTGGATGCGGCAGGCAATGTGTATGTGGCCGATGACGGCAATAACGCCGTTAAAGAGATCCCCGTAGGTGGCGGAGCGCCCATTACTTTAGGTTCAGGCTTCCTGCAGCCTTTTGATGTGGCAGTAGATACTTATGGCAACGTTTATGTAGCCGACCGCGGCAATAACGCGGTTAAGAAAATCCCGGTTGGCGGCGGCGCTGTAGTCACCCTTGGCTCAGGTTTTACTACGCCTACCGGTGTAGCTGTGGATGCTTTTGGCAATGTTTATGTGGCCGATTTTGGTAACAGCGCTATAAAGGAGATCCCTGTGGGCGGTGGTGCACCGGTTACTTTGGGTTCGGGTTTCAGCACTCCCTTTACGGTGGCAGTTGACGGTTCAGGGAACGTATTCCTGACCGATTACGGCAACCATCAGGTGAAAGAAATCCCCGCCGGGAACGGGACGCCAATAAGCATAGGTTCGGGCTTTGGCTTCCTTTTCGGCGTAGCGGTGGACGTTGCCAACAACGTTTATGTAACCGATTACGGCATTAACGCGGTAAAGCAGATAGCCCCAGTGGGCGGGTTTTTTATCAATCCTGCCTTACCCTCTGGCTTGAGTTTTGATAATACAACCGGAACCATCAGCGGAACACCTGTTTTGAGCAGCCCCGCAACAAATTACACGGTCACCGCATATAACAGTTCTGGAAGCACCAATTTTTTCCTGAATATTAAAGTTAATGCATTTACTATTAGCTACAGTAGCCCCCAAACTTATTCTGCCGGTACAGCTATTACGCCGTTGTCCCCAACAGTTGCAGGTAGTGCGGTGGCTGCTCCTGCCTACAGCAGCAGCACCACTACTTTGGGCTCCGGGTTTAACATCCCGGCAGGTGTGGCAGTAGATGCTGCGGGCAACGTTTATATCGGCGATCAGAATAACAACGTGGTAAAAAAGATACCTGCGGGAAATGGTACCCCGGTAGTTATCGGCACGGGCTTCAATACCCCTGATGGTGTTGCTGTTGATGCCGCAGGCAATGTGTATGTAGCCGATGACGGCAATAACCTCGTTAAAGAGATCCCGGTTGGCGGCGGTGCAATAATTACTTTAGGTTCAGGCTTCCTGCAACCCTTTGATGTGGCAGTGGATACTTATGGCAACGTTTATGTAGCCGACCGTGGCAATAACGCGGTTAAGGAAATTCCGGTTGGCGGAGGCGCGGTAATCACGCTGGGTTCCGGTTTTACTACGCCAACGGGTGTAGCGGTAGATGCTTTTGGCAACGTATATGTGGCCGATTTTGGCAACAGCGCTATAAAGGAGATTCCTGCGGGCGGCGGTGCACCGGTTACTTTGGGTTCCGGTTTCAGTACCCCATTTACCGTGGCGGTCGATGGTTCAGGGAACGTATTCCTGACCGATTACGGCAACCATCTGGTGAAAGAGATTCCCGCCGGGAACGGCACACCAATAAGCATCGGTTCGGGTTTTGGCTTCCTTTTCGGCGTAGCTGTGGATGTTGCCAACAACGTTTATGTAACCGATTATGGCATTAACGCGGTTAAAGAAATAAAACCCATCGGCGGCTATTACATCAACCCTGCGTTACCTGCCGGATTAAGTTTTAATAATACAACGGGCGCTATCAGCGGCACGCCAACCGCCGGCAAACCGGCAACAAATTATACGGTTACGGCCTACAACAACTACGGCAGTAATTCGACAGTGCTGAATATTAAAGTTAATGCATTTACCATTAGCTATAGTAGCCCCCAAACTTATTCTGCAGGAACATCTATTACGCCATTGTCCCCAACAATTGGCGGCAGTGCAGTGGCTGCCCCTGCTTACAGTAGCAGCACTACAACCCTGGGTTCCGGGTTTAACATCCCTGCGGGAGTAGCGGTAGATGCTGCGGGCAATGTTTATATCGGCGATCAGAACAATAACGTAGTCAAAAAGATACCCGGCGGTACAGGTACCCCGGTAGTTATA
>JBIOHE010000291.1:0-5440 GCA_044448725.1 Sphingobacteriales bacterium
ATTTAATCCAAATAAGATTACGTGATACAGATCACATTTTTATTGTACCTGCGTCATTTTTTAATTTGCATATCTGCACATCCACTTCTCATCCCCATATCTGCACATACGCACATCTGCACATCTTCTTAATTGCCCCAAAATGCGGACAGCCGCAGCCTTTATGAAAGATCCCACATGATGAAAGGGAGATTAATCCGATCAGCCCGATTATTAAAAACTTATTCTTTGCCATAAAAAGCCTTAACGTTTAAACAGCGGTCAATGTAAATATTATTAATTACTTATACGCTATTGTACGACAGGATTGTTGTCTTGGTATGCCTGTGCAATAAAATACATTCAAACAAACAAGGCCCGCATTATGGCAGGCCTGTATTATTTTGAGCACCGGCTTAATTACCCGCCGATCAGTGCTTTATAACTATCGGCAGATAAAAGGCTGTCAAGAGCCGATACATCCTGCAGGGTAGCTTTTACCATCCATCCGTCTCCGTAAGGATCGGTGTTAACCAGTTCGGGCTGACTGTCGAGCGCAGGGTTAACTTCGGTAATTGTACCACCCGCCGGCATAAAAAGGTCCGAAACAGTTTTAACGGCTTCAACCGTACCAAAAACTTCATCTTTGGCAACTTCTTTTCCTAAGGAAGTAATGTCGATATAAACAATATCCCCTAATTCGCGCTGGGCAAATTCTGTGATGCCGATAACAGCCTCGTTGCCGTCAACTTTTATCCACTCGTGGTCTTTAGTGTACTTTAATCCTGCCGGAAAATCCATATTTTTTGAGTTTAATTGCGCAAAAATAATAAAAGTTTATGTAAAAGTCTGATGCATTAATTCTAAGCCGGAAGCCAGCTGTTAAATTGATAAGACGAATAAAAAATGTAATTTTATGTAGTTGAAAAACTGACACGTGTGCGTTTGTCTTAGTCTGATTAAGACAAATATATAAGCAATTAATCAAGGTTATAATGAATAAAATACTGCTTCAGCAAATGATAGATGAACGGCTTGTATCCGTGCAAAAACATCCAGGGGCTGGCCTGTTTATTTATAACTACACAAATAAGGCACAGTACGGCCGGGTTTGGAATGAAATAACTTTGCAGGCCAGGGGCCTGATACTTGATGCCGAACTGAAAATTGTCGCCCGTCCATTTAAAAAGTTTTTTAATTTAGAAGAACACCCGGCAGATGAGATCCCTGACGAACCTTTTGAAACCTTTGAAAAAATCGATGGTTCGCTTGGCATCCTATACTGGCTGGATGATAAGCCAAACATCGCCACAAGGGGTAGTTTTATCAGCGACCAGGCCTTACGCGCTACCAAAACTTTAAATGAAAGGTATGCGCATACCTTTGGGAAATTAGAACGAAACGTAACCTATTTATTCGAAATCATTTACCCTGAAAACAGGATTGTTGTTGACTATGGCGATACTGACGACTTGATTCTGCTTGGTGTTATTGCCAATAATACCGGCGTGGATTTGCCGCTGCCTGATATTGGATTTCCGATTGTGAAAAAATATGACGGCGTCAACGACCTTAAACAGATTAAAGCCCTTGAAGAAGAAAACAAGGAAGGCTTTGTAATTAAATTTAAAAGCGGCCTTCGTGTAAAAGTTAAGTTTACAGAATATTTAAGGCTTCACAGGCTTGTAACAGGTGTTTCGAACGTGGTGATCTGGGAGCATTTAGCTGAGGGAAGATCGTTTGAAGATTTGCTGGAGAAAGTCCCGGATGAGTTTTACGAATGGGTTAAGAAAACCAGCGGCGAGTTACAATCGCAGTATGACGACATTCTCGCCGCTTGTAAAAACTCATTTAAACAATTAAATCCCGATAGCCACCGGGACCGGAAAGAAATCGCCTTGTATTTCCAAACCCAAAAATACCCGGCCGTATTGTTCGCAATGCTTGATGGCAAGCCTTATGATAAAATAATCTGGAAAATGCTGCGACCGCAATATGCAAAGCCGTATAAGATAGAAATTTGAATTTTGTCTGAATCAGAATTTTAGAGTTTTCAGAATGCCGGTTTAAAATTCTGTTAATTCATTAATTCTGAAAACGGCGAAGCCCTCTTGAACACCATTGAAAACAAACAATAAGTGAAAAATTCTGATTCAGACAAATAACAGAAATCACTCCGCTAACAAATCCTCTGTCAGTTTCTGAAACTCATCGATAAACTCCGTGTAGTAAACGCCTGTACCGGGGCCGCTGAAGCCGGTATGTATTTTCCGCACTTCTCCCTTTTTGTCAATAATGATAGTAGTTGGGAAGCCTTTAAAATCGGCCAGCATGGGCAGGCTTTTTTCGGGATCTCCTTTTGATGGGGTATAACCGGTGATCAGCAGCGGATAGGGTACATGGAAATGTGTTTTTAATTGCTGCACCGTTCTTTGCGATTTTGCAAAATCAGTGGTGCGCTCATAAGCAAGACCAATAATCTCCACGCCTTTATCATGGTACTTATTGTAATAGCTGCTGACGAAGTAATTGGTTTCGTCCATGCAGTTAGGGCACCAGGAGCCTAATATTTGAACTATAACTACCTTGTTTTTAAACTGTTTGTCACTAAGCGAAACGTTGTTGCCCTTAATATCTTTAAAAGTAAAATCAATTGTTTTATATCCCGGCTTCAGTACTGTTAATGAGTAGGCATCCGGTAGTTTGGCATTGTCGTTTTTTACAGCGGTCCATTTATCAACACCCGAATAACCCGAAAAATATTTACCATCGGTCAAAGTACGGGCATCGGTAACTCTTGCCATAAACAGGTACGCATGGCCCCCGTCAAAGCAAGACAGGTATAACTGATCGCCGGTTACAGTACCTTCCAGGTACCGGTAATCACCGGAGGTACTTAAAAAGGTTCCGGTTAACTTTGATCCGTTCTGCTTAAACACGCCGACCAGTTCTTCCCTGCTATCCCCTTCACCAAAAACTGCGGACCATAAGCCGGTAACATCAAAAGCAGGCTTTTCGTCATTTTTAAAAAAACGCCAGGATGTATTTGGCCTTGCCCTAAAAGCCATAACCGCATCGCGGATACCCAGATGTTTTATCCAGCTACCCACAAGGCTATCGCCCTCAAGTTTTAGCCTGAACTCCGAATCGAACAAAGGCATGTGTATAAAAACCGAATCGCCGGCAGTTTTTACATCAGTTACTTTTAACCGTTCGCCGCCGTTAATTATTACCAGCTGCTGCTGGCCGGCAATGTCATTAACCTCAAAATTAAAGGGAAGCCCGTTACCTGTTGATGTTTTTAAAGCGCCGCGCCACGTCCCTGTCCGGAGTTTGGTTTGTGCTGAAGCCGAAAGAATAAAAAATGAAAGGGCTATTAAAGCAGTCCGTAGTTTCATCATCAAACAACTATTTATGTTATTTTTTTAGCGCTTTTTCAATGTCAGTAAGCTTATCTAAAAAACGTTCATTAAACTGATTTTGTCTTTCAAATTGAAGCTGAAAACGTTCATTGAATTGCAGTTGCTGTTGATTAAACTGCTGCTGCTCTTGATTAAATTGCAGTTGCTTTTGGTTAAATTGCTGCTGCTCATTAAATTGCAGGTATTGTTGCTGAAATTGCTGAATTGAAATATCGACAAAGTGTTTCAAAGTTTCATTGGTTTCTTTTATCAAGCCAGTATGGCGATCAAGAATTTCCGTGTGGCGGTTAAGTATTTCTGAATGATGATCAAGAATTTCTGAATGATGATCAAGAATTTCCGTGTGATGATTAAGAATTGCCGAATGTTCACCAAGCTTCTCCGCTTGCTGATCCTGTTTCCGCAGCATTTCCGAAATAACAACTAAAAAATCTTTGTCTGACATATCCAAAGTTATATAATTTTATTTAATTATTTCAGCACCTCTCTCGAAATGACAATTCGTTGAATTTCGGATGTGCCCTCATATATCTGTGTGATTTTCGCATCGCGCATTAAGCGTTCCACATGGTATTCTTTTACAAAGCCATAGCCGCCATGGATCTGCACCGCTTCGATAGTGGTCCGCATAGCAACTTCCGAAGCAAAAAGTTTTGCCATTGCGCTGGCCTGCCCGTAAGGCAGGCCTTTATCTTTAAGCCATGCGGCTTTAAAGCATAGCAACCGGGCCGCTTCAATTTCGGTAGCCATATCAGCCAGTTTAAACTGAATGGATTGCAGTTCGGAAATGGCCTTCCCGAATGCCTTGCGTTCTTTGGAATATTGTAAAGCCAGCTCATAAGCCCCGGAGGCAATCCCCAGCGCCTGCGAAGCAATACCGATCCGTCCGCCATCTAATGTATTCATCGCGAACTTAAAGCCAAACCCGTCCTCGCCTATCCTGTTTTCCTTGGGTACTTTAACATCGGAAAACATAAGGGAGTGGGTGTCGGAACCGCGGATGCCGAGCTTGTTTTCTTTCGCCCCTATGGTAAAACCCTCCATTCCCCTTTCAACAATCAAAACATTAATGCCATGGTGCCTTTTTTCAGCATGGGTTTGCGCTATCACCAGGTAAGTTGATGCTGTGCTGCCGTTGGTGATCCAGTTTTTTACGCCGTTTAACAAGTAGTAATCGCCCATATCAATCGCAGTGGTGCTCTGCGAGGTAGCATCAGACCCTGCTTCGGGTTCGGATAAACAAAAAGCCCCTAATTTTTCCCCTTTAGCCAGGGGGACAAGGTATTTTTGCTTTTGTGCTTCGGTGCCGTATTTTTCGAGCCCGTAACAAACCAATGAATTATTAACAGACACAACCACCGAAGTGGAGGCGTCAATTTTCGATAATTCTTCCATGGCTAACACATAAGAAATAGCATCCAAACCGCTGCCGCCGTATTCAGGCGAAACCATCATGCCTAAAAATCCGAGTTCTCCGAGCATTTTAACCTGCTCAGCCGGAAATTTTTGATGCTCATCCCGCTCAATTACACCAGGTTTAAGTTCGGCCAGGGCAAAATCACGCGCTGCCTGGCGGATCATTAGTTGTTCTTCTGTTAATTCAAAATTCATTAGCCTTTAAAGTTTACCCACAAAAATAATGTTATGCATGCATAGTAAAAAATATATCCCAAAAAAAGAGAGCTCTTTTGAAGCTCCCTTTCCCCTAATTAATTTAAACTATTGATTAAACCCAAAACAAAGAACAAAAAACCCCAGCCTGGGTGTCTGAGAAGTCAAAAATTAAGTTTTACACAGGTAGATGCATTTATCGTTTTCATAGATTATTTGCAGGGCCGATCAATTAAGTACAAATGTTAAGCCATAATTTAATTTATCAAAATTTAAAAGCAAAGCACGGCAAAAATGACAAGCCCATAACACATCATAAATGAGGGTATTACATAGTTAAATTTTTATTTTTAGCTTGCAACTTTAAATTGGATTTGTATTGATGCACGGTATCACTTTGTTATATAGGGCATTGCTTTGTTGTATGC
>JBIOHE010000292.1:0-5434 GCA_044448725.1 Sphingobacteriales bacterium
CTGTAATATAAAATTCCGCTGTTTATGATAAAAAATTATTTAAGGAGTGCAATTCGTAATATCAAAAGGCACCCGTTTATTTCATTTATTAACATATTTGGTTTAACAGTTGGTTTAACATGTTGCCTGCTTATTGTTACTTACGTTATTAATGAACGCAGCTATGATAAGTTCAATAAAAATGCGGATGATATTTACCGGGTGACCCGAATATTTTATTCTGCGCCAAATGTGGAGAGCCTGCATTTAAGCGCGGTTGCGCCACCCTTCGGACCGCGGCTGAAATTGGCATTTTCGGATATAAAGAAAATGACCAGGACTGAGCCTAATGGCAGTATCTCGTTTCGTTACAAAGAAAAATTATTTAATGAGGGCCATTCATTTTTTGCAGATGAGAATTTTTTTGATTTTTTTAATGTTGCGGTTTTAAAAGGTGATGGTCATAAGAGCCTGTCCGAGCCATATACCGTAATGCTTACACCCGATATATCAAAAAAATACTTTGGTGATGCCGACCCGATGAATAAAACCGTTATTCTCGACAACACAAAACATGAGTTCAAAGTGACCGGGATTTTTAGCCCTTTCCCGGCAAACGCACACCTGCATCCAGATATATTGGTGTCGTTCAATACCCTGAACGATCCCGAAATTTACGGCGAAAAACAATTGGCAACCAATTTCGGGAATAACTCATTCTATACTTACCTTATGTTCCCCAAAAATTACAACGTCGATCACGTGAGGGGGCAGTTGCCCGATTTTCTCGACAAGTATGTAAACTTCCAGGGGATGCCCGGCAATTTAAAAACCCACCAGGTAACAGCTTTAACACTGCAAAAACTAACTGATATTCACCTTACCTCGCACCTGGATGACGAGATCGAGGAAAATGGCAATGCTACCCGTGTGTACATATTTTCCGCTATAGCATTATTTATATTGCTGATCGCCTGCATCAATTACATGAATCTTTCTACTGCACGTTCAACTTTACGGGCTAAAGAGATCGGTATCCGGAAGGTAGTGGGCGCGCAGCGCAAGGAGATCATCTCCCAGTTTTTAAGCGAGTCTGTTTTAATCACATATATGTCGTTGTTCATGGCATTTTGCATAACCGTATTGCTGTTGCCGGCTGTCGATAAAATGTCCGGCCTGCAACTAAGTATCAATAGCCTGCTCATCTGGCAAATTTCGACGCCCATCTTATTGCTTCCCATTGTGATCGGCCTTATCAGCGGTTTTTACCCTGCTGTTTTTATGTCGTCGTTTATCCCGGTAAAAGTGCTTAAGGGGATTTTAAAAGTAAATACAGGCGCTTTTTCTTTTCGCAAGATTTTGGTAGTGCTGCAATTCTCCATATCCATTGTACTCATTGTTGCTACTATTGTTGTATTCAGGCAGTTGCAATATATTCAGGATAAGGATCTCGGTTTTAATAAAGATCATGTTTTAACCATGCGTAATACCAGCCCCCTGAGCAAACAGTTTGAGGCGCTGCGTGCCGACCTGCTTAAAAACCCTGGTATAAAAGAGATCTCGCGTTCATCCCGTATTCCTTCGGGGCGGTTGTTGGACGATCAGAATGCATCCGTTTTGGAAGGCGGGTCACTACAGCCGCTCAAGGTGGATCTTAAGCAAATTATTGTTGATGATGGATTTATACCAACCTACGGCATACAAATGTTATCGGGCATAAACTTTTCTAAAAATATCAAAACCGACTCCAATAAATTCATCATCAACGAAACTACGGTACGGGTACTTGGATGGAAGACGCCTGAAAATGCGCTGAATAAGGAAATTAAATATGGCAGCGTTGTGGGCAATGTGATCGGCGTGATGAAAGATTTTCATTTTGAATCCCTGCACCAGCCCATTATCCCAATGATATTCCTTTTCGACCAAAATTCAAACTGGCTGTCAATTAAGATAGATGGGCGTAACGTACAATCGTCTATAGCTGGCATCCAAACTACCTGGCAAAAATACATGCCAAACGCACCTTTCGACTTTACTTTCCTCGATCAACATTTTGATCAACTCTACCGCAGTGAGCGGCAGCAGGGAACCTTGTTTACAATCTTCGCCTGTATTGCTATATTTATAGCATGCCTGGGCCTGTTCGGTTTATCAGCATTCACCATCACCCAACGGGTTAAGGAAATAGGCGTGCGCAAAGTTTTGGGTGCCAGCATACCGCAAATAGTCGCCGGGCTGTCGAAAGATTTTTTAAAACTGGTTTTGATTGCGGCAGTATTCGCAATGCCGGTTGCCTGGTACACGATGAACAAGTGGTTGAATGGATTTGCCTCGAAAATCAATGTCAGCTGGTGGATACTGGCTGCTGCAGGGGTAATCGCTTTAATTATTGCCTTTGTCACAATCAGCTTTCAATCAATAAAGGCGGCAATGGCAAACCCGGTGAAGAGCCTGAGAAGTGAGTAGGCAGTTGGCAGTAGCAGTTTGCAGTTAGAAAAATGTAAATTCAATAAATCACTAATTCAATAATTGATTCGATGATAAAAATTAACCTAAAACTCGCATTCAGGAATATTTTTCACAACAAATTGTATTCCGCAATTAACCTCATTGGTCTCAGCGTGGCCAGTGCGTTTTGTATTCTGGTTTATTTATATGTGAAAAACGAGCAATCGTTCGATAGGTTTCATCATGATCAGGGACAACTTTTCAGGGTGGAGGAATCTGCCATATATGGTTCACCAACGTGGGATAAAACTCAAAAAAACTTTTTCTCCTTTTTAATGAAGGATGCGGAGCAGAAAAACATGGTGCAAACTCCGCCGGTTTTGGCAATAGATTTGAAAAGGAACTTTCCGGAAATTCAAAATGCGGTGCGTTTGGAAGGTTTAGGCGATCAGATTGTCAGGGTTGGCAATCAAAGTTTTAAGGAAGTGGATAATTTAACTTATGCAGATGCAGATTTTTTCAGCGTATTTAATTTTCCATTACTTGTTGGGAATCCATCGACAGTGCTTTCGGGGCAAAACAGTATAGTGATCAGCGAACGTTTGGCGAAAAAGTATTTTGGCAAATCCGATGCTATTGGCAAGGTGATTTCATTACCAAACCTTAATAAACTGCTTTATACAGTCGCGGGTATTTCTAAAAATTTCCCTTCAAATTCCAGTTTTCAATATGACATGGTTCTTCCCTTAGAATCGGACCCTGAATACCTTGGAGATATTAAAAATGGTCTTAATTCATTTAGCGAACCACTTATTCTGAAGCTAAAAAAGGGTACAGATGCTATTAAATTTGGGAAAAAGCTGGATGCATTTGCAATTCCATATTTCAAATCGGTAGTCGAATCACAGCGCAAGTGGAATCCAAAGAGTAAGGTTGGCGCAATGCATTTATTTTTACGGCCATTTTCCGAAGCTCATTATAATCAAAGTATGGGATGGGGGCATTATACCGATCTGAAAAACATTTACCAGTTAGTTTGCCTAACCTTTGTGATTTTATTTATTGCCTGCTTAAATTATGTTTTACTTTCCCTTACAAGCGCAATTTCACGATCACAGGATGTTGGCGTGCGTAAAACAATTGGGGCGGGCCGCCTTCAAATTGTATTTCAATATTATACAGAAACACAACTGCTTGCTTTTATTGCTGTAATAGCGGGCTTCCTGCTTTCGGTATTAATACTGCCATTTTTTGGAACTTTGACTGGAACTAATATCGATCTGCCCAATTTTTCATTTGGTGCAATTTTTATATTTCTGTTTGCATTGGGCCTGGCCTTAGGCCTGATTGCCGGAATATATCCTGCGCTTGCCATGTCGGGCTTAAAACCTTTAAATATCATGCGTGGGTTCTCGGCTTATCGTATCAATCCTGTTTTATCAAAAAGCCTGGTTATTTTACAGTTTACTATTTGTATCATCATGGTCATTTCAACTTTAGCGATCAATAAACAAATGCATTTCATCAATGAAACCGACATGGGTTTTGACAAAGACCAGGTGTTAATTATCAGATCACCATTTAGCTGGGGCGACAAGCAAAAAACGAGAGTGTTAAAAGACAGATTATACCACTATGCAGCGATCACGCCGTTTATTCAGGATGCTACCAGTGGAACTATCAGCTTTGGCGGATTTAATAATAATGCATTTCAAATAAACGGTGAAAAAACAATGATCCAGGATCTGAATGTAGATTATAACTATTTTTCATTTCTTAAAATACCAATTATTAAAGGAAGGACGTTTTCGAGATTTATAACAACTGACAGCACAAAATTGGTTTTAAATGAGGCCATAAAATCAAAAAGAAAGACGTTTTCTTTAGCAAGGCGGGCCATTGTTGTAAATGAGACGCTATACAATATGTTAGGCAAGCCCAAACTGGATGAGATTGATCAGCAAATGGGAGGCATTATTATAGGTGTTTGCAAAGATTATCATACAGAAGACCTTACACAAAAAATACAGCCGGCATATCATACCATAAACGCGAATGTTACCACAAATTTTTGGTTGAAAATAAAGGCTGGTCAAAATATGCCTGCGGCCATTGAAAAAATAAAGGCCAATTGGGATAAGCTGACCGATAATTCTCCATTCGACTACACATTTATGGACCAGGAGGTGGCCAAAAGCTATGATGCCTATCTTCGCTGGATGACAACGATCACTGCGTCGTGCATATTAGCTATCGTTATTTCTTGTCTTGGGCTGTTTGGCTTATCGGGATTGAACACCCTAAACCGCACAAAGGAAATAGGTATCCGCAAGGTATTGGGTGCCTCGGTATCAAATTTATTTTTATTACTTAACCGCGGAACGCTGATATTAGCAACCGGGTCGTTTATCATAGCAGCGCCAATAGCCTTTTACCTGGTACACCAGTGGCTTGATAATTTTGCGTACCGGATAAAACCGGATTGGGTATTATTTGCCACTGCCGGGATTATTGCTATGCTTACTGCGGCGATAGCTGTAAGCTATCATACTATTAAGGCGGCCATAGCTAACCCGGTGGAAAGTTTGAGGAATGAATGAGGGGAAGTCATGGGTCATTGTGTCATTAGTCATTGGATGGTTTATGAATATCTAAAAAAACCAAGTGCCGGCACAATGACCCAATGACCAATGACGCGAAGCAAATGACCAATGAAGCAATAACGCGCGGCAAATCACTAATTCACTAAATCAATAATTGATCCCATGATAAAAAATTATTTTAAGATCGCCTGGCGTACTATTGTCCGTCATAAAGGATATTCGGCCATCAATGTGGCCGGTTTAACGGTGGGCATTGCCGCCTGTCTGCTCATTTTTGTGATTATACAGTATGAATTGAGCTTCGATACTTTTCGGCCGGGTTATAAAAATATTTACCGCATTGTAACGCAAACAAACCGTGAATCCGGCATAAATTATAACCCCGGTATCGCAGCCCCGGC
>JBIOHE010000293.1:0-5422 GCA_044448725.1 Sphingobacteriales bacterium
AAGTTGTAACCATCATGACTTTTTAATTTTCCAACATTTCAACTCCTTTCAACCTATATTTGACCATGAAATTTACCCTAAGGCCTATCTGCGGACTAATACTGCTGTTCCTTTGCTCTTCCTGGGGATTTTATGCACATTACCGCATCAACAGGCTGGCTGTTTTTACGCTGCCCGCGGCGATGGGAGGGTTTTACAGGGCCAATATTGACTACATCACTGAACATGCCATCAGCGCGGATAAACGCCGGTACGTTGACTCAACAGAAGCCCCCCGGCATTATTTGAACGCGGATCATTACGGTAAAAACCCTTTTTCAAAAATTCCGCAAAATTGGGATGATGCTGCAATTAAATATTCGGCAGATACATTAAATAAATATGGTACCCTGCCCTGGGTAATACAGTTCAACTATTACAGACTGGTAAAGGCATTTAAGGTGCATGATACGCTTGCTATATTAAATACTTCGGCAAATTTAGGCCATTATATTGCTGATGCATACGTGCCGCTGCACCTTACCCAAAACTATAACGGCCAACTAACCAATCAAACCGGCATACATGCCTTATGGGAAAGCCGCCTGCCCGAACTTTTCAGCGATCATTACCGGTATTACGCCGGTAAGGCCCGCTATATCGAAGATCCGTTGGCGCAGGCATTTAAAATATGCCGCAGTTCATTTAAAGCGGTCGATTCGGTTTTGCGTTTTGAACGGATATTGAACATGTCTTTCCCTGCTGATAAGAAGTATGTTCAGGAACGCCGGGGGACCAAACAGGTTAAAAATTATTCGGTTGTTTATGCTAAGGCGTATCATAAAATGCTCAGGGGGATGGTTGAGCGCCGGATGCGGTCGGCCATATTGACTGTGGGCAGTTACTGGTACTCGGCCTGGGTAGATGCAGGGCAGCCTGACTTGAACAAATTGATAAAACAACCGTTGACAGATACGGAAAATAAAAAGATACAGCGGGAAGAAAATTTGTTCAAAGCAAGAAAAGTGTTAATTTTAGCTGATGACTATAAGAGCAAAAGCAGCCAGCTTTACCCATAAAAAGCAAAACATTGCGTGGCGCAGTCACGAACCCTCACGCCTGGAAACTTTTAGCGATGCCGTTTTCGCGTTCGCGGTAACACTTATCATAGTTTCACTGGAAGTGCCAAAATCATTCGAAGAACTTTTTGAAACGATGAAAGGCACCCTAAGCTTTGCTGTATGCTTTGCTGCGTTATTTCAGATATGGAATAACCAAAATCTCTTTTTCAGGCGATATGGACTGAATGATTCGTGGACCGTAGCTTTAAATGGTATGTTATTGTTTGTGGTTTTAATTTATGCCTATCCTCTTAAATTTTTAACAGGCCTGATTTTTTCTGGTAACACTTATTTGCAGAACGGGCACCCGCATGAAATGATCAGCACAATACAAACACCTACACTGATGTTGATTTACGGAACAGGGTTTACCGTAATTTACCTGTTGTTTTTTTTGATGTACGCTAATGCAAAAAAACACGCTAAAGACCTGAAGCTTGACGCAAAGGAGCTTTTTCAAACAGAAACAATAATTTTCTCCAACCTGATCTGTACAGCCATTGGTGCTATTGCCATGTTATTAGCATGGGTGTTGCCCCTTGAGTATGTGGGCTTTTCGGGATTTTTTTATTGCACAATCGGAATCGCCGTTTCTGTTTTGTACAGCTACCGGGGAAAAAAAGCAAAAAGGAAATTCGTGGTCATCGGGCAGCCGGTTTCTTAGCCATACGGCTCTTTATTGCAGCAAAAATTGGCGGGATAATTGACAACAAGATAATCACCACACCAACTAAAGCGAAATTTGCTTTAAAAAACGGGACATTGCCCAGAAAATAACCGGCGAACACAAAAACAATGATCCATGCCGCCCCGCCAATAATGTTATACCAGCTGTATTTTAAAAACGACATGCCGCTCACCCCTGCAACAAAAGGCGCAATAGTGCGGATAATTGGCATAAAACGACTGAATATTACAGCAAGCGCACCGTGTTTTTCAAAAAAAGCATGCGTTTGTTCATAGTACTCAAGCTTTAATATCTTGTTTTCTTTCTTAAATACTTTGTGCCCCAAATACCCGCCCAGTAAATAATTTACAGTATTGCCGGTAAACGCCGCAACAATCAGTATCAGCGCCAGCATATAAATACTTAAACCGGTATTTCCGGCGGCAATTAAAGCGCCAGCAGCAAATAATAAGGAATCGCCCGGTAAAAATGGCGTTATTACAAAACCGGTTTCAGCAAAAATTATAGCAAATAATATAAGGTAAGTCAGGGCATGATATTGATTGATTATAGCTTCCAGGTGCTTATCAATATGAAATATAAAATCGGTGAGGCTTTTAAGTATTTCCAATGCTTTTAATTTTGTTCAAAAATATAAATATTTTGGTGATTTATGGTTCTTAACGGATTGTGCGGGGACTTAATTTTTTTTGCTTGTTGAGAATTATTTTTTTTCACAGAGGGTACCTGGGATGCACAAGGAATGCAGAGGAATTATCAGGAAATTAAAAGCAGAAGGAGGAGTTGGGCTGTGAATTTATCTCTGCGCTTTCTTTGTGTTAAAATTTACAAATTAATTCAAACTTCACTAAACACAAACCTGATCCAACGCAATCAACCATTCGCTAATCAACTACTTATTAGTTATGATAGCCGCATTAAACTTCGAAGAATCAGCAGCTGTGGTAGAACCATAAGCATATATTGTGTATAACCTGCCATCCTGTATAGTTACTGCCAGCTGCGGGCTCAATGTTGTTGTCAGGCCCGTCGGTTTTATTTTAATATCATAGTTACCAACCGGCAGTTCAATATATTTTGAAAAGTTTTTATAAATTATACCCTTGAAGGCAAGCGTGTCATTTGCATACACATCCAGCCCGCTTGTTGCTGAGGGCGATGCATCGACAAATCGCAATTTCCCCCGTCCGGTGGCTGGCGAAGCGTCAGTATCCACAGTAAAAACAGGATATAAAGTATTATGGAGATAGGAACCTGAAATAAACAAGCTGTATTTAGCGCCTGATACTAAAATATCACTCCTGTTTAATGGTAATATTGGCGTACCTGCTGACGTGGCCAACCTGAACTGGAAAGGGATCGCAATTGAAGGTAAATGAAAATAACCCTGATCAGCTCCAAAAATAAAGGGGTTCCCTGAAGCATTTACCTGGTTATAATTTATAAATAAATTGATAGGGCCCAGGTCGGGGCTCAAATTAAAAACACGGTATTGTATATTCAAACCGCTTGGGCTGGCGCTGTTTTGTTTTCCGCAGGAGGAAGTCATTAAGGAGAACATTGCCCCAACTGTAAACAAGCCCAAAAACAACATCAAATTACTTTTATACCTACCCGTCATTTTTATTCTTTTAATTTTGAGGAATTTGATTAATCAGTAAACCTAAACCAAATGCCGCGTTACCCTTTCCATTTAATAATCCTTTTGTGTATAAAGTATAACTAACGGCTGGTTGAAAGATAATTGGAGTATCAATTATTGGTGTAGCGATGCCGGCTAAATAAACTGTCACCTTTTTTTTCCCTCTGCCTGTCAGATTAAATTTTGACGAGGACTTAAATGCAGCCGACTTAAAGTTAACTGTGTCACCAATAAAAACATTTAAGTTACCAGCATCCGGCGCAGCATTAACAAATCTTACCGCAGTAAGCGTATCAGTCTGTGCTGTATTCAACTGCGGTATGGTATCAACTGTTTTAAATACGCTATTTGCCGATTCGCCCGTTACATATACCGAGTTAAAAGTATTATAGGCTAAATTTAATGGCAAACTAAACAATACAACTGACTGGCCTGCTTTTTTAAACTCGTAATTTTGCAGACCTGACGGAACAACCAACATTCCCGGAGACCCGGCGGGAGATATACTTGATGCATTATTTTGTCGGGTTCCGTTCAAATAAAAGTTAAGCGTATCGGCCCCAGCATTAATTGCTGTTATATAGGTGTACTTAACGGTAACAAAAACCTCATCATTGTTTTTACAGGAATATAAGCCAATTAACAGGGCGGTAAACAGCAAAATCAGGTAACCGGTATTCTTCATATCTAAATGCTACTATAACTGTTTATTACTGGTTTTGTTATAGCGATGAATAAAAAAGTCCGGCGAAACCGGACCAGTTTTTTAATTATTGAATTATTGATTTGCTGAATTATTGATTTAGTAAGTAACGAATTGATCAATCATAAATAAATAAGCCGAAATTCACTAATTCACTAATTATCACGCGTAGCTGTTAAGCATTACGGGCATAACGAGCATTAAAACATCTTCGTTTTCATCGCCGCCCTGTGGTAATAATAAACCCGCCCGGTTAGGGGTCGACATTTCCAGCAATACTTCTTCGCAGCTTAAATTCTTTAGCATTTCAATTAAAAAACGGGCGTTAAAGCCAATTTCCATATCCTCGCCTTCGTACTGGCAGCTTAAACGCTCATGTGCCTCGTTGGCAAAATCAATATCCTCCGATGAAATATTCAACTCGCTCCCGCTTATTTTCAGCCTTACCTGGTGTGTGGTTTTGTTGGCATAAATAGCAACCCTGCTCAGCGACCCTAAGAAAGCCTGGCGGTCAATAGTTAATTTATTGGGATTGTTTAAGGGGATAACGGCTTCATAATCCGGGTAACGCTCGTCAATTAAACGGCAAACCAGGTTAATGTTTCCAAACTTAAAAAATGCGCTGGTGCTGTTATATTCAACAGAAACATTCACATCATCAGATGGTAATGAAGATTTTAACAGCGTCAACGCCTTTTTCGGCAATATAAACGATGTGGTACCGGCTGCTTTTGCATCCAAACGGCGGTAGCGCACCAGTTTATGCGCGTCGGTAGCAACAAAAGTAAGGTACTGGCTCGATAACTGGCAGTAAACCCCTGTCATAGCCGGGCGCAGTTCATCGTTACTGACAGCGAAAATGGTTTTATTAATAGCCTCAGCCAATACCGACGCCGGTAAATTTACTGAAGATGCATTTTCAACAACCGGTATTTTCGGGAAGTCTTCGCCATTTTCACCGCTAAGCTTATATTTTCCGTCGCCTGCATTTATTTCAATGGCAAAGGTTTTATCGTCAACAGAAAAAGTAACAGGCTGCTCGGGCAGTGATTTTAGTGTCTCTAACAAAATGCGCGATGGTATGGCAATCCGGCCATTCTCCTTAGCTTCAACGGTTAAAGAGGTGGTCATGCTGGTTTGCAGGTCAGTCGCCGAAATGGTTAAGTTTCCATCTTTTATCTCGAACAAAAAGTTCTCCAGTATGGGCAATACGGTACTATTGCTCAACGCGCCGCTAACAGCCTGCAGTTGCTTGAGTAATGTTGATGTAGAAACAATAAATCTCATAT
>JBIOHE010000294.1:0-5422 GCA_044448725.1 Sphingobacteriales bacterium
GCACATACAACAAAATGAAAAGTAAAAAACACTTATTGTTCCCAAGGCATCAAAAAATCCTTGATGTTTTAGGGGAGAATATCCGTTTGGCAAGAAAGAGGAGGGGGTTTACCGCCGTACAGGTTGCCGAACGGGCAGGCATTGATCGCGGTACATTAGTCCAAATTGAAAAGGGCAGCGCCAGCGTATCGCTTGGCGCATATTTCAATGTGCTGAGAACGCTGAATTTACAGGATGATTTCCTTAAGCTGGCGGCAGATGATGATTTTGGAAGGAAATTGCAGGATTTAAGCTTATTAAAGAAATAAGGGATGGGTGTAAATAAAACAGACATTTGGGTTTACTCACATTGGATTGGTATGCCAGGCCCTAAATGCATCGGGATGCTTTCTGCCCATTATGCGAAAGGGCGAAAAATATTCAGTTTTGAGTATGACAAGGAATGGATACATTCGGAGGAACAGCTATTATTAGATCCGGACATCGGCTGGTATTCCGGTGCACAGTTCCCTGCCGGGAAAGAGAATTTTGGCATTTTTATAGATTCGATGCCGGATAACTGGGGACAAGCTTTAATGAAAAGAAGGGCTGCCCAATTGGCCGGAATAAAGGGAGTACCGGCTCCCACCCTTTATGAGACCGACTTCTTGTTGGGCGTTAATGATAACAGCAGGATGGGTGGGCTAAGGTTTAAACTGGATGTTAATGGCCCATTTTTGGATGACCAGTTAAGTTCACCAACGCCGCCCTGGGCAAGTGTACGGGAATTACAGCATAGCGCTGCGATTTTTGAAAACAATAACGATACCGAAGAGGTAAGTAAATGGCTGGCGCTGCTTATTGCGCCAGGATCTTCGCTTGGGGGAGCGAGGCCAAAAGCAAATATTCTTGATGATGAAGGTCATCCCTGGATAGCAAAATTTCCGTCAAGGAATGACAGTATAAATAAGGCGGCCTGGGAATACCTGGCTTATTTATTAGCCATAGAATCAAAAATAAATATGGCCGATTGTCGGATAGAAAAAGTTTATGGCCCGTATCATACATTCTTTACAAGGAGGTTTGACAGGAAAAATGGGGAGCGTATCCACTTCGCTTCAGCGATGACGATGACGGGTCATAACGAAGATATCAATAAAACTGATCCGCCAAGTTACCTGGACCTGGCTGAATTCATCCAGTATTCCGGTGCAAATATCGAGGAGGATCTTCATCAATTATGGAGAAGAATTATATTTAATATTGCTATTTCCAATACCGATGACCATTTGCGCAATCATGGATTTATTTTGAGCAACAATGGCTGGCATTTATCCCCTGCTTTTGATATTAATCCATCAGCAGACAAAAATGGATTAGCTTTAAATATTGATTCCAATAATAATGCTTTAGATTTTGGCCTTGCTAAAAGTGTCGGGCAGTATTTCCAATTAAGGGAAGAGCAAATGGATGATATTATACATGAGATTATACATGCAGTGAGTAAATGGAGAACGGTAGCCACCGATATTGGCATTTCCCGCGCCGAACAGGGGCAGATGGAAGCTGCATTCAAGTTTTATATTTAATCATCGCTACCCGTAAACTAAATATTGAAAGTATAAGCGTAATCGGTGTAAACACTAATTTCTCAAAATGGTTGTTTGAAAACAGGTTGCCAATCGTGTTCATGAGAAATAACCCGAACATTATCCAAAGGATAACCTGTATTACCATGCTATTGACGCCTATTTTCAAAATACCTGCCTTTATTGCGGCAACGGAAAGCAAAAGGATATTTACAATTACCGATATTGTTTCAAAAAACAGCATTTGCGATTTGTCTTTCAAGGTTCCGCCCCAAACCACGCCGAATGGGATCGCCCCGGATATTATCAGTAAATGAAATAGTATAAACAGGGAGAGTATGGCTAACAAACCTTTTAGGGCAAATCGTTCGGGGATAATTCTATTCATTTTACATACTGTTTTTGATTAGATAATGGTCTGCAATAAATGTAAAGAATTGTATTAAACACCAAAGCGGCCCCGATTTACAGGGCCGCTTTGAGATTCTCAAAAAATCAATTCGTTTTACTGTTGTCTTTGCAAAACGGAAGCAAACTTAGCTTCGTAATCTTTAGCCTGCATTTGCAGCTTTTTGCTTAACGCAGTTTGATGATTTCCATTAGCAATTTCGGCTATACCGCTTATAAATGATACACAGTATTGTACGGTTTGCGCGTTAAAATCTCCCGAATTGTTTTGCATCAGGTAATAATTATAATCCAGCTGATCGGTTACATAATTATCAACGCTGTTTAAAAATTTATTGCCCAAAACAATATCGTGCAGTTCAAAAGCGGTTTTTGCAATAAATATCTTACGGTCGGCAACTTCTAAACCCGGACTCATATCAGGCAATACCTCATCGCATTTTTGCAGGGTTTTAAGTGCCAGGTCGGGATGTCCGTCCTTTATCAACCCCTGGGCCAGGTCAAGGAAAGTAGATAACATTACCGGGTAAAACATGTTGGTTGATTCATGGTCGAGGTATTTGGCTGTTTTAAAATTGCCATACTTAAACTTAGTCATCATGTTATTATACATTACAAGGCTATTTGTTTTACCCAACTGGTCCCTGGTGGTGGTATCCGGCGTAAATGGTATCAGGTGGTAAGTAAAGCCTTCTTTATATAGATATTTTTGCAAGCCAATCAGGTTTTCCTGGCCAATGGTGGTGGTAAAGCAGATCGGCCTTACCCAGTTATTATGCGCCAGGATGTCAAGCATGGCCAGGTTTTCCTTGGTTACATAATTTGATGTAAATTTCCACTCCATGGTAGTTGCCAGCCTGTCTTTTTGATCGGATGTTATCACATGATTCTTTAAAACATCATCAGGGTTGATGGTAAGCTTAAAGTTTTTTGTCGGCAAGTAATTGCCATAGTCATTTTGGGTCGCTTTGTTGTCGGAAGTAATGAAATCAAAAATGTCTTTAACTTCCACAGGACCCGGTATCTTTTTGTCGTCAAAATAAATCACATCGCGTACACCTTCCTTATACTTATCATAAGGCATTGTTATTGGTAGCGGCGCAGATTGGTTCATTTTACCCTGCATCTGGCGGATGTACCAGTCGCCGGTGAATAAGCTCAGGTTCACAATGCGCACATCGGGCCTTATGCCTTCAACTTCCTGGTCGTACCATAAAGAATAAGTGTCATTATCGCCGTAAGTAAATAAAATAGCATTTGCGGGGCATGATATCAGGTAATCATAAGCCATGTCATGCGGCGTCATTTTGGTAGAGCGGTCATGGGCTTTCCACTCAGTGCTGGCAAGCAACACCGGGGCTGCGAGCAGGCAAATAGCAGTTGAAACTAACGCCGCAGCTTTTGGACTTGCGATAAGCCGTATCAGTTCGGCAATTGCAATTACCCCCAAACCTATCCATATTGCAAACGCATAAAACGAACCCACATAAGAGTAATCACGTTCGCGGGGTTGGATGCTGGGCTGGTTAACGTAGAGCACGATGGCTATACCTGTAAAAAAGAATAGCAGAAGTACTACAAGAGCATCCCTTTTTTTACGCTGAAAATGATATACACAGCCGAACAAACCTATGATTAAAGGCAACGCGTATAAGGGCGTATAAGTAGTGCCAAGCTGAATTCCCTGGTTCGGTATTTTCGGTCCGCCAACAACTGACTTTGGCAAATGCTTTGTGCCGTCCAAAATACCACTGGTCCAGTTACCATCGACTGCGGTCATACTCTGCTGACCATCTGAATCGTTGTAGCGGCCAACAAAGTTCCACATAAAGTACCGTATATACATTTGGTAAATTTGCCAGCTGAACAGCCACTTTAAGTTATCTGAAAAGGCAGGCGCCTGCTGATCTCCCATCTGTAACCATTGGCGGTAAAACTGCGGGTCCTGGCCTTCACTGCTGTACATCCGTGGCAAAAAGGTGGTATGGTCGTATTCGTAGGTTGTTCTTTTACCGGCATTTTCGTATTTAGTCAGGCCTTTGCGGTAAATCGTACTTCCTTCGCTTTGAATAACATTACCTGCATCATCCCGCTTAGGCTGGGCATCAAAATACTGACCGAACAGCAAGGGGTTTTCGCCATATTGAATACGGTTTAAATAGCCGTAAAGCGTAAATGCGTTGTCAGGGTGCGAGTTATCCAGATCAGGGTTTGCCGAGGCCCTTATCGGGATGTACGCAAAAGAGCTGTAGCCAAAATAAACAAAGGTTACACATAAAAATGCAAGGTTCAGCAACGGTTTGTTATACTTTATAGTGAGCCATAAGCCTGCCGCCAGGATGGCGACAATAATGAGGAAGAAGAAAAACGCCCCGCTCCAAAAGCCCAGTCCAAGCGTGTTTACAAAGAAAAGATCGAAATAGGCGGCGATTTCTACTGTATAGCCCCTGATGCCGTATTGTACAAATACCAGGATAAGTACGCCTATCAGGGCGGCCCCTATAGCGCTGCCCACATGAATGTTTTTATGGCGGCGGAAATAATAAACAATGGCTATGGCGGGTATAGTTAACAGGTTTAACAGGTGGATACCAATAGAAAGCCCAACGACATAAGCTATAAATACAAGCCAGCGGTCGGCGCCGGGTTCGTCGGCATGGTTATCCCATTTTAATATCGCCCAAAAAACAATGGCGGTACAAAGGGACGACAGCGCGAATACAATAGTCTCGACAGCCGAAAACCAAAAAGTATCGGTAAAGGTAAATGCCAGTGCGCCAACCAAACCCGCGCCCATAATAAGAATTGTGCGTGATTGGTCGATAGTTTCATCGGCTTTGTTCAGCAGCATTTTTTTAGCAAAAGCGGTAATAGTCCAGAAAAGGAACATAATAGTAGCGCCGCTGGCCAGGGCCGAACCCATATTGGTATAGTAGGGCACCTTTGCATTGTTGCCGAAAGAGAGTAGTGAAAAGGCCTTGCCCAGCATGGCAAACAGCGGGTAACCCGGCTGATGGGCCACTTGCAAACGGTAGGCGCAGGAGATAAATTCACCGCAGTCCCAAAAGCTTACGGAGGGCTCTAAAGTTAAAATATAGGTAATTGACGCAATGGCGAAGCAAAGCCAGCCTAATAGATTATTTGTTTTTTTGTATTGCATGGATGAAAACTAATGGATTATCGCAGGGTAAATATCAGGTTTTTTATAAGTAATTTTTTGATAACAGTAACGGGTTAACAACTTTTAACAAATTTAGTATTATAAACCGTTTAAAAGGACGCAAATATGAGAAAATAGTACGAAAGTCCGAAAAGTCCGAAAGTCTGAAAGTCCGGAAGGGTGTTGTTCGTAGTTGACGAGGTGATGGTGCGATAACTTCGGGGGCAAAGGCAGCTGAAAAGCGGGACCCCGTGCGATTCCCTTCCGCCGATGGGCGGAGCAGGGA
>JBIOHE010000295.1:0-5420 GCA_044448725.1 Sphingobacteriales bacterium
ATCTTTAGTGGTTTAATTATGCTCGTCATTATAACTTTTCTTGTAATGGGCATTAAATCAGCCATAGACATTGAAAAAATTAAAAAAGAACAAAATATAACTTGATCCTTGGATACCATTGACAGCGAAATTTCAGATAAGAAGCCCTGCATTCAGTGTGGTACATTAATTGCCTTAAATGGTAATTTCTGCAACACCTGCGGAGCAAGGCAATCTGGTGAAATAAGTTCGTCCGAAAATAAATGGGGACTTCTTAAACAAGCAGGTCTTTTTTTCGCAATTGATATTATTGCGTGCGTTCTGGCCAAATATGCAGGGGTCTTTGACACTTTTTCGTGGGCCCTCTTTTTTGATCTGTTAATGGCAGTTAGCGCAATAGTTTTTTTTGCTATTAACTGGAAGGAAAATAAGGGGCTATTGATATGGAGAAACTTTTCATGGCAAAAATTAGCCGCTTATGCGGCTGTTGCCATGAGTGCACAGTTCATTGTGCATTATTCAGTCGGGTGGCTTAACATCGTTATTTATTCGCGGGACGAGCATTATTTCGAACTTTTAAAAGGGAACCTTTTTGCCGAGTTTTTAGTGATTTTCTTTACGGCGGTAATGCCTGCTTTATTTGAAGAGCTTGGTTACCGGGGCTACCTGCTCCAAACCCTATTAAAAGTAGCTGACAGGGAACAGGCCGTATATATTTCGGCTTTCCTGTTTGCAATTATTCACATGAGTTTTGTTTCGCTGTTTTGGCTTATTCCTTTTGCCTTGTTTTTAGGTTTTGTGCGTTTAAAGGAAGACACTTTATGGTATGGCATATTTATCCACTTCTGTTTTAATTTAACCGCCTGCCTGTTTGGTTTTCTGTAGATTTTACAGGCCGAATTGCTACTTTGCGTCTCCGGGTATGCTGTGTTAACCAGGGAAATTCGGTTTGTTATCGTAGAGACGCGATGCATCGCGTCTCCGGGGGTTTCGACGATAGGATCGCGCTCAGGGGGCTGCTGTGTTAACCTTGTAATTGGATTTGCATGTTGGAGACGCGAAGCATCGCGTCTCTACGACGTTCTATATTGATGCCGCACAACCCGCTTAAATTACCACCGCCCGGACAAATTTTCCTTGCAAATTCCGTATCTTTGTATAAAAACCCTCCTGTTTTTATACATCGTTCTTTTCAGATAACACGCGTTAAATCCATCAAAAAACTTGCTCTTTTTTTAGGTTATTTGTATATTTGTTTGATACACAACTGATTAATAAAAATATCTGCTGAAAATTACGAGGAGCTA
Source organism: Sphingobacteriales bacterium (assembly GCA_044448725.1). Taxonomy (GTDB): domain Bacteria; phylum Bacteroidota; class Bacteroidia; order Sphingobacteriales; family Sphingobacteriaceae; genus Mucilaginibacter. The sequence goes on from JBIOHE010000295.1 coordinate 1,287, forward strand.
AACGCATTTAGCTCCTCAAACTGTAAAAATTACGAGGAGCTAAACGTGTTTAGCGCCTCGTAATTTAGCGGGGCACCCAAAAATCGGTGAAATCATGGTGCCACAATCGGTGTAATCCCATCCTAAAATGCTATTTTTGCGTTTCAATGGAACACATTCGTAATTTTTGTATCATAGCGCATATCGACCACGGCAAAAGTACACTTGCCGACCGGTTACTTGAATATACCCATACCATCACCCAGCGCGAATCGCAGGCGCAGTTACTGGACGATATGGACCTTGAACGCGAGCGCGGTATCACCATAAAAAGTCATGCCATACAGATGGATTATGAGCTTGAAGGGCAGAAATATATACTGAACCTGATTGATACGCCGGGGCATGTGGATTTCTCGTACGAGGTTTCGCGCTCCATAGCTGCCTGCGAGGGCGCCCTGCTGATAGTTGACGCCGCGCAGGGCATACAGGCGCAAACTATATCAAACCTGTACCTGGCGCTGGAAAACGACCTTGAAATAATCCCGATATTAAATAAAATGGACCTTCCCGGCGCTATGCCCGAGGAAGTTAAGGACCAGATAGTTGAACTGATAGGCTGCAAACGCGAAGAAATTATTGCCGCATCCGGTAAAACCGGCATGGGGGTACATGATATTTTACGGGCCATTGTTGAACGCGTCCCCCACCCTGTCGGCGATCCGAAAGCGCCGTTGCAGGCACTGATATTCGATTCAGTTTTCAACTCGTTCAGGGGCATTGTAGCCTACTTTAAAGTGGTTAACGGCGAAATACGCAAGGGCGATAAAGTGAAATTCTTTGCTACCGAAAAGCAATATTTGGCGGATGAAGTAGGCACACTTAAATTAAAACAGTCGCCCCGGGATGTGATAAAAACCGGGGATGTGGGTTATATCATTTCGGGCATAAAAGAAGCCCGCGAAGTTAAGGTGGGCGATACCATAACCCATGTTGACCGCCCCTGTGAAGCAGGGATACAAGGTTTTGAAGAGGTAAAACCGATGGTATTCGCCGGTATTTACCCTGTTGATACTGATGACTTTGAGGAACTGCGCGAATCGATGGCCAAACTGCAGCTGAATGACGCTTCTTTGGTTTTTGAACCGGAATCGTCGGCCGCATTAGGTTTCGGTTTCCGTTGCGGGTTTTTAGGGATGCTGCACATGGAGATCATCCAGGAACGCCTGGAACGGGAGTTTGACATGACGGTGATTACCACCGTGCCCAACGTATCCTACGTTGCCTACACAACCAAGGGAGAGCCCATTACAGTAAATAACCCGTCGGACCTCCCCGACCCCAGCAGGATCGACTACGTTGAGGAGCCTTATATCAAAGCAACCATCATTTCAAAATCCGACTACGTAGGGGCGATCATGTCGCTCTGCATCCAGAAACGCGGGTTTATAAAAAACCAGTCGTACCTTACGTCCGACCGTGTTGAACTGATATTTGAAATGCCGATGGGCGAGATCGTGTTTGACTTTTACGATAAATTAAAAACCATATCCAAAGGCTACGCCTCGTTTGACTATCACCTGATAGGCTACCGCAAGTCAGATCTGGTACGATTGGATATCCGCTTAAATTCTGAGCCTGTGGATGCTTTGTCATCCCTGATATTCAGGGGCAACTCTTATGATTTCGGCAAAAAGATCTGCGAAAAGTTAAAGGAGCTGATACCGCGCCAGCAATTTGAAATTATTATACAGGCGTCTATCGGCGCAAAGATCATCGCCCGCGAAACGGTAAAGGCCTTACGTAAGGATGTTACTGCAAAATGCTACGGCGGTGATATTTCGCGTAAACGCAAGCTATTGGAAAAACAGAAAAAAGGTAAAAAACGCATGAGGCAAGTAGGAAATGTGGAGATTCCGCAGAGTGCGTTTATGGCGGTTTTGAAATTGGACTAAAAATAGATATGAGATTTGAGACGTGAGATTTGAGATTTTATCTTTTGTCTCCTATCTCAAATCTCAAATCTCAAATCTAAATAAATGCAATTACTCGACGGAAAATACGTATCAGAAAAACTTAAAGGTGAAATTGCCGTAGCGGCAGCTAAAATTTTAGAAGAAACCGGGCGCAAACCCCATTTGGTGGCTGTTTTGGTAGGCCATGATGGCGGCAGCGAAACTTATGTGGCCAGCAAAATAAAAAACTGTGAGGCGGTAGGCTTTAAATCGTCCTTAGTGCGCTATGAAGCTGATGTTACCGAAGAAGAGCTTTTACAAAAAGTAGCCGAACTGAATGCTGACGCTGATATTGACGGCATAATTGTACAATTACCCCTGCCCAAGCACATCGACCCCGAAAAAGTAACCGAAAAAATAGATCACCGCAAGGATGTGGATGGTTTCCATCCGGTTAACCTGGGGCGCATGCAGCGTAACCTGCCATCATTTATCCCGGCAACGCCTTATGGCATCACGCTGATGCTAAAAGAGTATGGTATTGACACCGTGGGGAAACATTGCGTGGTAGTCGGGCGCAGTAATATCGTTGGCTCGCCGATGAGCATTTTAATGGCGCGCAATACCTATCCGGGCAATTGCACCGTTACTATTTGTCACAGCCGCACCCCTGATATTAAAAAATTCACGCTTGACGCCGACATATTGATTGTTGCCATCGGCAAAAAGAATTTTATCACTGCCGATATGGTAAAAGATGGCGTTGTAGTAGTTGACGTGGGCATGAACCGCGAAACCTCCACCCTCACCAAATCCGGCTTTAAACTTTATGGCGACGTCGATTTTGAAAATGTAGCCCCAAAAGCATCATGGATCACCCCTGTACCCGGCGGCGTTGGTTTAATGACCATTATCGGATTGCTAAAGAATACTTTGGCATCGGCTAATAAGGAGGTGTACAAGTGAATGGTGAGAGGTGAATAGTAGAAGATCTGCTCACAATTCACCACTCACCCAATCAACCACTCACTAACTCCGACGGAACTTTATAATTTTCATTTTCATCATTCCAGGCCATGGAGGTAATGAGCCACTTATCATCATCCTGCACAAACTGGATATAATTTATCCCCTTGGGCAGGTTCTCGGTTTCGTAATAGGAAAAACTGTACTCATAAACGCTGGTCCGCTGGGCTACCCTGCCAAATATTTCAGTTTTGGAGTAGAGTTCCCTTTGCATAAACTGCGTAAGCTTGTCAGCTTCTATCTGTTCTTCAATTAATTGGGTAAACGAACCTGCGGTATATTTAATTGGCTGGTTAAAACTATTATTCACCAATAAGCCGCCGGCATAAAACAACTCCCTTACTGTTTCAAGGTCCGGCAGTTCGCCTTCCATAAAGCTTAGTGATTCATAAAAGTCTTCGGTAACATAATCTATAGCTCTTGTATTCATGTATATTAAAAGTCGATCTTCAAATTCATCAGGGATGGGTTTTTTATAACGTCATCCATATTGGTAATCAGGGTAACCCGTTTTCTGTCTGCCGACACGATGGCTTTCGGGTTATATACTTTTTTAACCGGCGTCGCAAAATTAAGGACAACCTTATATGGCATATCAATCAGCATGGCCTTTGCCATGGTAAACGCAGACTGGGTTTTCTTTAAAAACGCGCTGAATTTCGCTTTATCAATTACCCTGTAAAATTTATGAGGGGTTATCTCATACGAATAATAATCTTCACCGGCCACCAGTTGCTGGGCATCAAAACCGCTGCCTTTTTTGTTGTTTTTTGTAACGCTGTTCAACTGGTCGTTCAACGACATTTTTGACAGATGTTTTAAATAGTATTCCAGGTCGGCGGCATTTTTTGCAACGTGGTTTATCCCTACCTTCATTATACTCTTTTGAAGATCCATTTTTACAGCAAGGTTGCTTCCTTTGGCCATATTAACCTCTTCAAGACTCATTTTCTGCTGGGTACTATCGGGCAGGGCCGAATAAAAATTAAGGGACGTATCTTTTACCATCGAAAACTGCGGGGTCGCTTTAATGGAATCTGTCATCAGGTTCATCAAAACCGATACGGCACTGCTCATATCAAAACTGTACAATACATTACATGAGCCATCCGGTTTAAAATCATAACGTTCTTCAATATCAACGCACGAGGAGAGGCAGAGCAGTACGAAAAAT
>JBIOHE010000296.1:0-5419 GCA_044448725.1 Sphingobacteriales bacterium
GTCATACAATAACAGGGACCGGAGAGGTTACGACCAGCCCGCATACCATAACGACGACCGCGAACGTGAATACAGAAGGGATGCCGAACGATAGACCTGAAACAGGTTTGGTACATTAAAATAAATAAGCTGATCTTTAAATTTCAACATTTTACTCCCATCATATATAATAAAAAGGCTGCTGTAAGGCGGCCTTTTTCCGGTAACACAAATTTTAATTGTTTTCAGCCTGAATCCCGTACTGAATAGTTACAAATTACCCGATTTTCAAAATACAATCTCTTTCAACAAAAATTCTACCTTTGCTTTCCGTTAATATAATTTTAATAGATGGTTAAATTCAACCGGTTTACATTAGAAAATGGCCTGCGGGTTATTGTTCACGAAGACAGCACTACGCCCATGGCCGTGCTCAATATTTTATATGATGTCGGCGCCCGCGATGAAGATCCCGGCCAAACGGGTTTTGCGCATTTGTTTGAGCACCTGATGTTTGGTGGTTCTGTAAATATTCCAAGTTATGACGAGCCTTTGCAGCGTGTAGGCGGCGAAAACAATGCCTTTACCAGTAATGATATCACCAATTATTATATCACGCTGCCATCGGCAAATATAGAGACCGCCTTCTGGCTGGAGAGCGACCGGATGTTAAGCCTGGCTTTCAGCAAAAAAAGTCTGGAGGTACAGCGCAATGTGGTTATTGAAGAATTTAAACAACGCTACCTTAACCAGCCCTATGGCGATGTATGGCTTAAATTAAGGCCGATGGTTTACAAAAAACACCCTTACCAATGGGCCACTATCGGCAAGGAAATTAAACATATTGAAGATGCGAAAATTGAAGATGTAAAAGCATTTTTTAAGAAGCATTATAATCCGCAAAATGCCATTATGGTTGTCGGCGGCGATGTAAAGACAGAAGATGTTAAAAAACTGGCCGAAAAATGGTTCGGTCCGATCCCGGCAGGTGAAAAATATCACCGCAATTTACCGCAGGAGCCTGAACAGCACGACGAACGCCGCGCAACGGTTACTGCAAAAGTGCCGTTGAATGATGTATATATCGCATTCCTTATGGGCGGCAGGCTGGATAAATCGTATTATGTTGCCGAGTTGATGTCAGACATACTTTCGCGTGGAAATTCCTCCCGTTTGTACCGTAACCTCGTAAAAGAAAAACAATTATTCAGCGAGGTTCACGCTTATATGACAGGGAGCCTTGACAAAGGCATGTTTGTATTTGAAGGCAAGCCAACGGAAAACGTAAGCATCGAAACAGCAGAGGCAGCAATATGGGAGGAACTGGAACGGATAAAAACGGAGGAAATACCGGCAGATGAGCTTACCAAAGTGAAAAACAAGATCGAATCGACCACCATCTTTTCGGAAATGTCCCTGCTGGATAAAGCAATGAACCTGGCCTCTTTCGAACTGCTTGGCGATGCGGAAATGATCAATCACGAAACGGATAAATACCTGGAAGTAAGCAGCGGACAGATAAAAGAACTTGCCAATCAATTATTCAGGAAAGATAACTCAACAACGCTTGTTTATTTGGCGGAGAAGGTTGTCTGACCGACGTTGTCTGAATCAGAATTTTCAGAATTTTGGAATTTTCAGAATCCTTGCGGGGCGGAGCAATAGCCGCTTTTACTAATAAACCAATGAACTAATGAACCAATGACGTTACAACGAAAAAAAGCCCCCGAATTCAGGGCGATAGATAATATAAAGCTGATACGGCCCGCCCAACAGAAGCTTGATAACGGCTGTAATATATTTTGCTTTAACTCCGGCGACCAGGAGTTGGTGCGCATTGAATGGATTTTTGGCAACCTGCATTTTGATGCAGCCAAGCCATTGCTCAATATCGCGGTAAATACCATGTTAACCGATGGCACCGGCACTTTAACCGCATCGCAGATTGCGGATAAAGTTGATTTTTACGGCGCTTTTTTGCAGGTTGACTATGGTTACGATAACTCGCAGGTAACCCTCTATACTTTAAATAAACACCTGCAGCATACCCTGCCGGTTGTTTACGATATTATAAACAATTCTGTTTTCCCCGAAAAGGAACTGGAAACGTTTATCCGCAACCAGCAGCAAAAATTGCAGGTGAGCATGCAAAAAAATGATTTTGTGGCCCGGCGTATTTTTAATAAAGCATTGTTTGGAGATACACTTTACGGTTTAGGCGCTGATCCTGATGATTATAAAACCCTGCACCGCGACGATATGCTTGCGCATTTTAAGCAAATGTACCAGCCGTCTAACTGCACTATTGTTATCGCGGGGAAGATTGAGCCAGAAATACTTGATCTGATAACAAACACTTTTGATAAAGGCTGGGCTGATTCGGCTGCAAAACCCGATATTACACAACCCGGAATACAATCTGCCGCAGAACATTTTTATTATACTGAAAAACCTGATGCCCTGCAATCCGCCATTCGCATGGGGATTCCGGCAATTAACCGGACGCATCCCGATTTTCCTTCATTACAGGTGTTAAATACCGTTTTAGGCGGCTATTTTGGTTCAAGGCTAATGGCTAATATCCGGGAAGACAAAGGTTATACCTATGGGATCGGGTCTGGCATGGCAACGTTAAAACAAGGTGGTTCGCTGTTTATTGCAACAGAAGTAGGCGCCGATGTTTGCAAAGCTGCAATAACTGAAATTGAAAAGGAGCTCAATTTATTAAGAAATGAGCTTATCCCGGCAGAAGAGTTATCCCTCGTGCGCAATTTTATGCTGGGATCGCTTTTGGGCAGCCTCGAAAATGTGTTTTCTCATGCCGATAAATTTAAAAACCTGTATTTCGCCGGCCTTGATTATGATTATTACGACAGATATGTAAACGTAGTTAAAACCGTTACTGCTGATCAGTTACAGGAGCTCGCTAACAGGTATTTGAATTTTGATCAGTTTTATAAGGTTATTGTGGGGAAGTATTAATTTGATGATGTGCTGATTTGAAAATTTGATGATTGATGGATGGAATTTTCAAATCATCCAATTGACATATTTTCAAATCAATCAACAATTTCAAAATCATACTTCCAAAATCCGAAATAAAAGGTTAGCTTTGCCCGGCAAATAATAACTCCAAACAATTATTTGCTATGCAATCAGACCCCCAAAAATTTGTCGCCGAAGGATTAACTTACGACGACGTTTTACTCCTCCCTGCTTATTCAGAAGTGTTACCGCGCGATGTCGATACTGGTTCGTGGTTAACCAAAAAGATCCGGATGAATATTCCTATTCTTTCCGCTGCTATGGACACTGTTACCGAATCTGCATTGGCTATCGCGATAGCCCAGGCCGGCGGCATTGGTATCCTGCATAAAAACATGACGATACAGGAACAGGCCGACGAAGTGCGTAAAGTAAAACGCTCGGAAAGCGGTATGATCCAGGACCCGGTAACGCTGCATGATTCGGCAACCGTTGCCGACGCTGTAAAAATAATGCGTGAATTCAGGATTGGCGGAATTCCGATTGTTGATGCCGACCGCAAGCTTAAAGGTATTATAACCAACCGCGACCTTCGTTTCCAGAAAGAAATGGACCGCCCGGTAAGCGAGGTAATGACTATCGCCAACCTTATAACGGCGCCACAGGGAACAACCCTGTTCCAGGCCGAAGCGATATTGCAAAAATATAAGATTGAGAAACTGCCCGTTGTTGACAAGGATGGTTTTTTATGTGGTTTAATCACTTTTAAGGATATACAGAAGTTTAAAAACTTCCCAAGCGCCTGTAAGGACGAATTTGGCCGTTTGCGCGTAGGTGCTGCAGTTGGCGTAGCTCCTGAGAATATCGACCGGGTTAAAGCGCTTGTCGGTGCAGGTGTTGACGTAATAACTGTTGATACCGCCCATGGCCATTCAAAAGGGGTGATCAACATGGTTAAACTGGTAAAACAAATGTACCCCGACCTGCAGGTTATCGCGGGCAACGTGGCCACAGCCGACGGCGCTCTTGCGTTGGCAGATGCCGGCGCCGATGCGGTAAAGGTTGGTATTGGGCCGGGTTCTATTTGTACAACACGGATTGTTGCGGGTGTAGGGGTTCCGCAATTATTTGCCGTTTACGAGTGTGCCAAAGCCTTGCAGGGCAGGGGAGTTCCTGTAATTGCCGACGGCGGCATAAAGCAAACCGGGGATATTGTGAAAGCCATAGGCGCAGGTGCAAGTTCAATTATGGCAGGTTCATTATTTGCCGGGGTGGAAGAATCGCCGGGCGAAACGATATTATACGAAGGACGTAAATTTAAATCATACCGTGGTATGGGCTCGGTTGAGGCTATGGATAAGGGCTCTAAGGACCGTTATTTCCAGGACGAGACCGACGTAGTTACCAAACTGGTTCCCGAAGGCATAGTTGGCCGTGTACCTTATAAAGGCACGCTTGCTGAGGTGATCTATCAATACATCGGCGGTTTACGTGCAGGTATGCACTATTGCGGCGCAGCTACTATCGACGACCTGCAGAAAGCCAAATTTGTACGCATTACTGCGGCAGGTATGCGTGAAAGCCACCCGCATGATATTACGATAACCAAGGAAGCGCCGAATTACGCTTCGTAGAGACGCAATACTTTGCGTCTCTGGACTGTCCAGAGACGCGAAGTATCGCGTCTCTACAGGGGTTTCGCATCATAATACAATGCAGCCGCCCCTAATATTCCGCTATTTTCCAATGCGGATGTTTTTATCTGCAACTTTTCAATACTTTTTGGAAAACCGAAGGTGTTGATACGTTCCCATAAGGATTTTTCAAAGAATTCATAAGCCAGCTGCACCGAGCCGCCTAAAATGATCAGTTCCGTATCGTATGTGTACATGATCATTTTAATAGCATTACCCAGGTGAATGCCAAGCTCGTGATACAATATTAAAGCATGCTTATCGCCATTTTTGGCGTTTTTAAATACCTGTTCGCCATTCAATCCATAAACATTCTGGAAAAAAGAGCCGCTGGCATAATATTCATAATTATGGTCAAGGTAATCCACCATGCCGAATTCGCCTGCCCCACAGTTTTTGCCGGCATATAAGTGGTTATTGATGATGACGCCCGCCCCAAGACCCGTACCTATGGTCAATCCTATCATATCATCAATACCTTTGCCCTTGCCAAAATAATGTTCGCCGAGCGCAAAGCAGTTGGCGTCGTTATTTACAAAAACAGGGATACCGTAACGCTTTTCCAGTAAGTCTTTTAACCTGACTTCCTTCCATGATGGGATATGGATCACATCATAAACAATCCCCGATTTTACATCCACCACGCTCGGAACGCCGATCCCTATCGCTTTTGTATCATCACCTATCAGGGCGTCAATCAGCGAATAAACATCTTCCAGTACCTCTTGTTCGGTACCTTTGGTATGGATACGCCTTGACAC
>JBIOHE010000297.1:0-5417 GCA_044448725.1 Sphingobacteriales bacterium
CGTTATTGCTATGGCAATGGGATCGTGTCAAAAATTTTTAGAGACAGCACCCCAAACAAGTCTTACCACGGGAAATGCGTACAATTCAGCACAGGATATTGAGAATGCAATAGCCGGATGTTACCAGATTTTTATGGGCGCTGATTATTATCAGTGGGAAAACGTTATGCTAAGCGATAATGTTTCAGACAATGCCTATCCCGGCGGTGGCGGTGAAGCAACTTTTGTGGAAGAAGACCAGTTTGATGTGCCGGCAAGTAACAGCCACATATATGCAGACTGGGGATTTTTATACCAGGGGATTGCCCGTTGCAATCTTTTACTGAACAATATTAATGGTGCAACAGGTTTGTCCGTTACCCGTAAGGCTCAAATAATTGGCGAAGCCAGTTTTTTAAGAGCGTTTAATTATTTCCAATTGGTAAAATTATGGGGCGGCGTTCCGATTGAATTGGAATCTAACACAGCCGATCCAAAAATTACCAGGAGACCCCGGTCAACTGAAAAGCAAGTTTACGATCAGATCAACAGCGACCTGCAGGTAGCACTTGCCAATTTGCCGGATACTTACGGATCAGATGCCTCTGTAAACAAAGTGCGTGCAACTAAGGGCGCGGCAAATGCTTTGCTGGCTAAAATATGGGCGCAAAGGAGCGACAGGGATTATAATAAGGTACTTGGCTACTGTAATGCGGTGATCAACAGTGCGGCAGGATATTCACTGGTCTCTAACTATGCCAGTTTATTTGACGGGACCAATTATGAGAGTTCAGAGTCTATCATGGAAATCCCGTTTGCTGCGGGTGGTCCTAATGCAAGCTGGGGCGTTGAGCTATTTTTGGCGCCTGAAGACGGCTGGCAGAAATATTGTGTCCCTTCACATGATCTGGCAAATGCTTTTGCAGCAGCGGGGGACAAAGTCAGGGAAGATGCAAGTATTTTATTTGTAACGAAAGATGTTAATGGTAACCCCATTGCATGGGCTGATGAAAACTGGAACCCCTGCCAGGACCCAACAAAACCAACACCTTTTGCCTATAAACAAAAACATCCTAATGGGTGGTCGAGTGGTGACCATTTTTATTTATTGCGTCTTGATGATATCATCCTGCTGGCAGCCGAAGCTAATAACCAGCTGGGCAATACTGCCGCTGCCGTTACTTTGTTAAATCAAATAAGAACCCGCGTTGGCCTGGCTAATACAACCGCCGCAACCCAAAGCGCTTTAACCACAGCTATATTAAACGAAAGAAGGCTGGAATTGGCTTTTGAAGCGCAGCGCTGGGACGATTTGGTCAGGCTGGGTGTAGCCACCACTGTTATGACCAGTTTGAAAGAGGTAAAATATACCTGTAATAACGGAACGCCAAGCGCGCCAATACCAATTGTTTATAAGTGTGATAAAAATCACTGGTTAATGCCAATCCCGTTAACAGAGATGAACAATAATCCTAATTTAACCCAAAACCCCGGTTATTGATATGATTCATAATAACAGCAACAGTATGAAAATTATGCTGAATATACTCGTAACATTATTTACTGTGTTGTTATTATCATGCAATAAAAGTAACCCTATAGCCGGGCCTTCGGATTCAGCCATTGTTACTCCGGTTAAAAAACCACCTGCCCTAACGGGCAGGTTGGTTTTTCATAGTTATTCGTGTTATAGCTGCAACGATTCGAAGCTTTTTATTTTGGATTTTTCTACAGGGAAGTTGACCCAAATAAATTCAGGCTGGAATATCGGCAATTGTATGAATGCACATTTTTCGCCCGACGGAAAAAAAATTGTTTTCATGGGTACCGATAACGTAACGCTTAATTGGAATGTTTATTTATGGAATGAAAATTCCGCATCCCAGCCAGTGAACCTTACTTCGGCCTCAGGCGCTTCGTCACGCAACGAAGACCCTAAATTTTCAAATAGCGGTACCCGGATAGTTTTTAAACATAACGGGCATCTGTCCGAAATGGATTTAAACGGAAATATTACCCGGACGATTACCTCGGGCAGCGGAGAGGAATCAATGCCTTATTATAATTATAACGATTCGGAAATCTTATATGCTGAAGGCGCCGGGGCTGCTTCCGGTATATTTATGATTGATGCTAACGGTGTAATTGTCAAGACCCGGGCATCCCTGCCCAATATTGATCAATATTATCCAATTGCTAAAGACAGCGTGTCGTTTCTTTATACGGCATGGGTTAGTGCAACGAACAACAATGATCAGATATTCAGGGGGTTTTATAATGTAAACAAAGCATCTGCATATTTACCCTTCGATGATTCTGCGGCAAATTATTCCGACCCGTTTCCCTGTAATGCTCAATACGTTTTTCTGTCAAGTACCAGGTCAGATTCAAAGGGGGGCTATGATTTATATATTGCTGACATTAATACAGGCGATATCTGGTCCTTGTCTGATTACAATGTCAATGTTAATACAGTTAACAACGAACTTGGGTCTTGCTATACCCCCATTTAGTCGTTAAAAAACAATTGCCTGCTGGCGTTAAACAAATGAAATTTCAATTTACTGATCATCCGCGGTCAGTAATTGTAAATAAAGAACTACGATCATCCTTGAGCAGGTTATCTGAGATTTGGTTGGTCAGCATTATCCGATAATGACATTGTGTGCGTTTCGGGTTGAGATCCGGGATTCTTTTTTAGGATAAAAGAAGCTTCGCTTATATAAATTACAGGTAAAGCAGTTTTAAAAATGATAGGCCGAAAGGCAAACAGGTAGCGATTATTCCGCCACCCGTAAAACTATTTTACCCCTGGTATGGCCACCTTCACTTAGTTGGTGGGCTTTCACAATTTCTTTGAGCGGCAATATTTCGGCTATCACCGGTTTTAATTTGCCTGCGTCTATCAGTTCAGCCAGTTGTTTCAAATTTTCAGGAACAGATTGCGCCATATACTGGACACCCTGTATTCCTTTCGCTTTTAGCGCGGCTTCATCCCTGATGCCAACTATACTTACCAATACGCCGCCGGGTTTTAAAACCTGCAGCGACTTTATTTGCGTTTCGCCCCCGATGGTGTCAAAAACCACATCAATGTCCTTTAACTTTTCTTCAAAGTTTTCTTTATGATAATCAATTACTTCGTCTGCGCCGAGTTCTGTCAGAAAGGCACGATTTTTTTCCGAAGCCGTGCCAATTACGTAAGCCCCCTTCCATTTGGCAAGCTGTACAGCCAAAGTACCCACGCCTCCCGCGGCGCCATGGATCAATATTTTTTGCCCGGCCTGTAATTTACCATGATCAAAAAGGCCTTGCCAGGCCGTAAGTCCCGCCAGGGGAACAGCCGCCGACTGTATGTGATCTATTGTTTTGGGCTTAAAATAAATTTCATTTGCGCGAACAGCCACAAATTCCGCATAAGTTCCGTTCCGTGACACATCGGGGCGGGCAAATACTTCATCGCCAACTTTGTAGTTCTTTACCTGATCCCCCGTCTTTGTTATAACGCCTGAAACATCCCATCCTAAAATCACGGGAAACACCCGCGTCAACCCTTTCGCATGACCCTCGCGCACTTTCCAGTCAACGGGATTGATGCTGGTGGCAAAAACTTTTACCAGTACATCATCCGGATTGATTGCCGGTTCAGCCACATTTTCTTCATATTTTAATTCTTCCGGGCCGCCATATTTGTATATCAGAACTGCTTTCATGATTTCTTTGTTTGTAATACGCCATCTGCAAATGCCCTGCCAAAATAGTGCAAATTTATATGTAATCAAACGCAGTTTCAGCGATGTCCGCCTTTAGCATGCAGGGCAATAGCGACGCCCGTGTATTTGGCGGTAACAATACAAGCGTTAAAAAACTTTATAATCCCAACTTTGTTAATAAGGTAATCAATTGTTTTTTTATGAAAACGAAGTTGTTGATTATTGCAGTAAGCCTGTATATCATCCTGTTTTTGGTGACATGGAATTTGGCTTCCCTGATACCGTTAAGCTTCATTTTGTTTATGTTGTTCCCTTTTATCCTGATTGGGATGATTTATTTGGTTTTAAAAGAAAAAGGGTTTAATTATCCCGAATTAGGTGAAAAAGATGAATGGGGCTACCTGGATAAAAAGAAAGGTGAGATAGGTTTAATGGGATGATCTGTCAGCGGGCCATCCTGTGCCAAAACATCAAAGGCCATTCCCGTTAAGGCAAACATCACCAAACGTTCCTATGGAACGTAAACGTTTTTTTTATTTAATTTCTACCAACCAGGCATCCTTACTGGACGCTCTTTTTTCTTTCGTCCCAGAGGGACGTATGGTTGGTAGAAAAAACCAAAGAGACCAAACGCGTTCCTTAGGAACGCATCGTGAAATCGACAACTTTATCCGCCGTACCAGGTTACATAGGAAAGCTCTCTCCAAAGGAGTGGGTTTTCGATGTAACTTGCCTTATTTCAGAATTTCATTGATCCGTTTCAGCTCCTCTTCGTTGAACGTGGTGTTTTTGATGCAACCGATAGAATCGGTAACCTGTTCGGGCCTGCTTGCGCCGATGAGCACCGAAGTGATCCGTTTATCCTTCAATATCCACGACAGTGCCAGTTGTGCCAGGTTTTGCCCGCGTTCATTGGCTATTTCATTCAGCTGCCTTGCCTGCAAAATTTTATCATCCGATACCGCATCTTCTTCAATGGCCCCGTTGCCGCGGTGTGTTGCCGCCCTCGAACCTTCGGGGATGCCGTGTAAATATTTATTGGTTAAAAGCCCTTGTGCCAGCGGCGAAAACGGGATACAACCTACGCCTGTTTCTCCGAGTACATCCAGTAAACCATCTTCTACCCAGCGGTCGAACATGGAGTATTTGGGCTGATGAATTAAGCATGGAGTTCCCAGTTCCTTTAAAATTGAAATTGCTTTTGCGGCTTCTGTCGGCTGATAGCTGGATATACCCACATAAAGGGCCTTCCCCTGGCGTACGATCAGGTCGAGCGCGGTCATGGTTTCTTCAAGCGGGGTCTCAGGGTCAGGACGGTGATGATAAAATATATCTACATAGTCGAGTCCCATCCTTTTCAAACTCTGGTCGAGGCTTGCTACCATATATTTTTTTGAACCCATGTCGCCATAAGGGCCATCCCACATGGGCCAGCCTGCTTTTGTTGAAATGATCAGTTCGTCGCGGTAGCTTTTAAAGTCATCCTTAAAAAGTTTGCCAAAGTTTTCCTCTGCCGATCCCGGGGGCGGGCCGTAATTATTTGCCAGGTCGAAATGAGTAATTCCGCTGTCAAAGGCTAACCGCAAAATATTGCGCGCGTTTGCAAGCCTGTCAATATCGCCGAAATTATGCCACAGACCCAGGGAAACCGCAGGCAGTTTCAGGCCGCTGTTTCCGCAACGGCGGTATTCCATGCCCTGGTATCTTTGTGTATTTGCCAAATAG
>JBIOHE010000298.1:0-5401 GCA_044448725.1 Sphingobacteriales bacterium
ATATAATTATGTTGAAAATAATCCTATGAACCTGATTGACCCTGACGGGATGCAGCCAAATTGCGGGTGCGGGGATCCTTATATCACAGGAGCCCAGAATGGCCCAGGCTTTGGTGGTGGTGGTGCTGCTTGGGGGGTGGGCGGTGCAGTTGTAAATGCAGGAATACAGCTATATAATGCACGGGACGCTTTTTCACTTTCGGCTAAAACTACTAATTTTGGTGGCCTTAATAAAGTGCAGGGAAATCAAGTAAAAGACTGGTATGTATATTCTCCTCCCCCAACTTATGATAGCAAACAGTCATGGTATTCACTAAATAATCTTGGGTATTATACATATGACGTACTTGACGGGATACTCTCGCCATTGAACGGGCTTCATGATAATATTCCAAAAAATCCCAAGGCGCGCGCGGCGCAAAAAAAGGAAGATAATAGAAATTTCGCTAATGCATTTTTAACTTATGGAGGTGGAGAAATTTTAGGCAAAGGTTTATCTATTTTTGTTGATGTTACGAAACCAGTACTTGCTCGTGTTGCAGAAAATATAGCTATTAAGCGACTTATACTTGAACCGTCTGTTACATCCGCATTAGGCAGTACTTACAAAGCAATGGGAGAAGTAACGGCAGCCATTAAAGACACCAAACTTCTTAGAGTATTAAACAAGACATCTAAAGGACCGTGGGTCAAAGTTTATGAAGCCGGAATACAAAATGGAAAAAAAGTGGAAACACATTATTTTAGAAATAACGCAACGAGAGAGGTTTTTGACGTTAAAATCAAGTACAATGAATGGCATCAAAAGGCGTTTAAGAAAATTAAACCTTAGAGCAATGGAAAACATAAGTATCGAAAAAATAGAAGAGATTCAAGAGTCGCAGATAATGGACTCATTCAGTGAAAAAGTAATTGATATTTTACTATCAGCTATAAATGATTGGCCAGACGAAGTAGTCAGTTTAGAAGATTATGAATTGAAGGTTAGTGCTTTTATAGGTGGTGAAACCACAAAAAAAAGAATTAAGAGTATCCTGAAAAAAAATGATATTTCAAAAGGGGCTTGGAAATCAGAGTCACTAAGTCAAGTAATTGATATGCTTGAGCTTTATGATAAAGACTTATCCCTTAAAGATGTAATTTTAGAACTGAAAACTAAATTGTATAAAGAATAGTCCCATAATTCGTTTCAGGTATACGTCCAGACGATGATAAGCGAGGATTGTCAACTTGGAAAACTGCATCAAAAGCTAAATTAGAGACTAATAAGAAAATGGCAACAAAAATTAGCGTTAAATCCTTGCGAGCTATGGGACTTCAAGTTGTCTATTAGGGAACACATGCAAGTATACGACCAGCGACTCAAAAGGAACTTAACGATTGGGCAGCTACCAGGCAAGATGCACCTGCTGGTAAGGTTCTCACATTAATACTAAAATAGTTCAAGCATCAGTAAGAGGTGTTGAATAAAACGATATATGAAAAATTACATTCCGAAACATAGTAGTGATGTTCGGGCGGTTGAGCGCCTGAAGTCTCGCGCATTTGAAACTATCAGGACAGATGTTCCTGAACTATTAGAATGCCTGCAGGATATGCATTGGGACATCTCTCATCCGGTTGCAGAATATTTACTCCCCCACGTCAATGAAATCAAAGACGAGTTGCTTTATATCTTAAGTACTAACGACGAGATGTGGAAACATGGAATTTTGTGTTTTTTGATAGCGAGATCATCAGATAAAATTGACCCTGAATTGGTATCAGTTTTAAAAAGGATTGCTGATCAGCCCACAAAAACAGAAATTGGCGACGATCTTGATGAGGAAGCAAAAGAAATAATTATAAATAAACAATTGTGAGATCAGAAAATTCACTTCGTCCATCTAAAACTCAAGGCTTGTCAGAATAACCAAAAGCTTATTAAGAGATGAAGGCAGCTCACGCGCAGGGCTTGGTTATTCAATGCCTTTGAGTTTGGTAATGCAATACTTTGGTTATCTTTAAATTTTTTATTACGTGTTCCTTTATTTATGAAATATTTTTTAAATTTCTTTTTACTGTTAATTGTGTGTGTGCCATGCGGGGCGCAGCGTTTAAAACTTTCCTTATACCTTAAAAAAGGTAATACCTATTATATGGCGGGCACTTCAAACTCTGCAATTTTACAAAGCGTTAATGGTCAGGAGAACAAAGTAAATTCAGTGCTATCATATCGGATAGCTTTTAAAGTTATAGGTGTAATGGATTCTGTTTATAATATGGAAGTACGCTATCAATCATTAGCTATGAAAATTAAGATAGCTAACCAAACAATTGAAATGGATTCGAGAAAGAATAATCCTTCAGATAACCCTTCAACTATCATTGCCGCAATGATGAATAAGCCATTTACTATAATAATAACCAAAAGCGGCAAAATAAGATCAGTTAGTAACGTTGAAAAAATGATCATCGGTGTATTTGATGATTTTCCGCAAGTTGATGCGGCAAAAAAAGAACAGATCAAAACCGAATTCCTTCAATCTTTCGGTGGAAATGCGTTTAAGGGCAATCTGGAAATGGAAACTGCTATTTTTCCCGAAGCAGCAGTAGCTAAAAATGATAAATGGACCGTAAATACCAAATTAGAAAGCAAATTTAAAGTAACTGTTCATACAGTATATCATTTAACCGACATAAGGGGAGGTTATTACCAAATTCATGGGAATGGCACAATGGTTACTGATAAAAACTCAAAACCAAGCCTGATAAACGGGGTACCGGTGAAATATAATATGAAAGGAACTTCTATAACAGACATTAAAGCTGATAAAATTACCGGTTGGGTAAATGAGGTTAAGTTAACGCAGGTAATGAAAGGTAATATTGAAATACTTGATAATCCTAAAGTACCCGGCGGGGCGAACATTCCAATGACGATTAATACGGATGTAACCACAACTGACAGATAGGTTGTTGGGGTCTTTGAAATTTAATCTGCATCCTGCAAATACTTCCACACAAAACCATTCCATTGTTTATACAGCCCTTTGGCCACCTGGATAATCGTCTTATCATCAAGCTGCAGCTGCCGGGATGCCTCTCTAACGCTGGGATAACGTTTAATCAGGTTGCCTTCCATATCATATTGCCCAACCGGCTTGCTGTTCGAATAATTCTTCTTCCAGCCGGAACGGTCAGCCGTTTTGAGGTGTGGAAACAACCTGCCCCTTTTCGAAGCCCGCTGTTGCTTTTCGCTTTTTGTCACCAATTTTAGATTTTCAGGCCGGTTGTTATAGCCGTTATTATCTATGTTGATGACGTATTTGCCGCTTTTCTTATAATCCAGATGAGGATCGGTAAAGGTCAGGTAAATGAGCCTCCTGGTGTTGAAGTAGTAGGCATGGTTTTCAACGGTAAGGGTAACCCTCAGGTCCACCATCGGCTCACCGGTAACAATGTTCCGGTTATTATGTACAGACTGGCATAAGATGCGCCCTTTTACAAACTGCGAATAAAGGCGCGGGTGCGGAATGGTACGGTCCAATGATTTAACACGGCCTAAGGTAGAAGCTTGGTAAGACCCTTCAAAACCGGGGACATCTTTCCATACTTCACCCGGCAAATCAATCAGTGATTTATTCGTGTAAACATTATGAATATCTAATCCGGCCTTATTTTTGTCCATTGCCTGCAAATTTACGAACACAAAAATGTGAAAGCGGTAAAAATAAAGAAAAACCCGGTTGGCATACAGAATTCACAAATAGAGTGCCGGTTAACCATCTATATGACAAGCTCGTTAGACAAATCGGGTTCCCGCCAATTGTCAATTAAACCTTCCTTAAATAATTTCTCCAGCTATTCACCTGCCCAACCAATTCAGTTGATTTCATATCAGGGTAATGTATTTCAACATATTCCTTAAAAGCCCTGACCGTATCTATGTTATCCCATTCCATAGCAGATAGACAAAGCATCGGCCATTTTTTAGTATGCATCATGAATGTGTATAACTGGAGATACGGAGGGGCATGGTAAAAAGATTTTTCAATGAGTTCGTTATATAAATCTTTCTGAAAAGTCTTTTTAAAATCCGCTATCAGGTCATAAGCCATCACGTGCAGCGTGCCCCATTTGATTAACTCCGCCATGTGCGGCATGTCCTTTTCTTCAAAAAACAGGTACAGGAAGGTGATAAAGTCGAATTCCGTCACATCACAAAGATCCTTACTGAAATAAGCATAGAGTTTTTTAAAGGCTTCCAATGAAAACCCGTCTTTAAGCTTGTCAATTACAAACCGGATCACTTCGTTTTCCTTTTCGATGATCATTTCCAAATCCGGCCCTTTAGGGCCTTCATCCGGTAATGTCATTGCATACCTGGGTTTAGAGGACAATTCGAAGTAATAACTTTTAAAAAAGATGGTTTTCCGCTCATAAGTCACCTGTACATATAACGGATGGGTAAGGCGACCATGGAAATCCACCTGTTTCAGGCGGTCATTGAAGTATGTCTTGTAACTTATTTTCATTTTTTTTCAAAATAATTTTTGTTGCGTTTTGACTGTCTTTGGTATTGCGGCTTTTGGGGTAACAATTATTTACACAGCAAATACCATCAAAAATAATCAAATTGAATTTGTCGCTTTATCCAAAACACAATGCAAATATAATCATTTGTTTTGATGTATTTTATATTATCAAAACAATGTTTTACATTTGTTTTGTACAAATATCAACTGCTTCTTCATCCAATCTATGGAATATCCAAACCATTGCCTGAACAGGCAGATGGTGGAAGAATATTTATTATTAAAGCATTAAAAATGACAGCAATCGAATTAATTACCAGAGAGGATTTAAAAGCATTTAAGAGCGAGCTATTAGAAGATATCAAAGCTATTCTTCAGCCAGGAAAAGTAGAAACTAAACAATGGCTGAAAAGTGCAGAGGTCAGGAAGGTGTTAAAAATATCGCCTGGTACTTTACAGAACCTGCGTATTAACGGCAAGCTTCGGTTTAGTAAAATTGGAGGCATGATGTATTACAAAATGGAAGACATTCAAAAATTATTGGAAGGCGGCCATAAATAAATGATCAAAACAGTAATCCACCACAAAATTACAGCCTACAGCAAAAAGGTCAGGCTGATGGGCAAAGACCAGCGGCTGATGGCAACGCATATCAGCCTGTTTACGGCCTTGTTTGTTCAGTGGCAACGAAATGATTTTGCCAGTCCTTTTCCGGTTACCCGGAAAGAACTGATGGGATATTCCAGAATTGCCTCCGTTGCGACTTATCATAAGTGTATCAGGGAACTGGACGAGTTTGGTTATATCCGCTACCAGCCAAGTTTTAATCCGAAGAAAGGCAGCCTGGTTTACTGGCCGGATGAGGTGTAAGATAAAGGCAGGGC
>JBIOHE010000299.1:0-5387 GCA_044448725.1 Sphingobacteriales bacterium
AAGTAATTGTAGGTTCACTGGTTCATTAGTTTATTGGTGCAAAGTTCAATATGCCAATCAATTAATCAGCAAGTGACCAATGAACCAAGTAATTGTAGGTTCACTGGTTCATTAGTTTATTGGTGCAAAGTTCAATATGCCAATCAATTAATCAGCAAGTGACCAATGAACTAATGAACTAATGAACAAAGTAATAACCGGCTTTACAACTGCATTTAAGGGATTATCCATCACCTTCAGGCATCTTTTTGCTTCGCACCGCAAAAGGAAGATATTGCCCGCAAGTGATAATAATTACTTTAAACAGTCTGGCGGCACCAATACCATACAATATCCGCACCAGGAACTGCCAATTCCAGAGGTTGGACGTTACCAGCTGGATGTGGAAATGGATGATTGTATTGTTTGCGACCTTTGCGCCAAAGTTTGTCCGGTTGACTGTATTGACATTGAAGCCATAAAAGCAACGGAGGCTATCGGGCAAACCTCTGACGGCACCACAAAAAGGTTATACGCCGCAAAGTTTGATATTGACATGGCCAAGTGTATGTACTGCGGCCTCTGTACCATTGTTTGCCCTACCGAATGTATAGTGATGACCAATCAATACGATAAAAGCGTGGCCGACCTCACCCAGCTCACGTACCAGTTTTCGGATATGACGCCTGAACTTGCTGCCGAAAAACGGCGGGAGTTTGAACAGCAGCAGGCAGAAAGGCAGGCGGCAAAACTGGCTGCCATGCAGAAAAAGGAGGGCGGCGTATGAGTTTGGTGCAGGCGCTGTTTTATGTAATGAGTTTTATCGCCCTAACTTCGGCGTTATATGTGGCTGCCACTACAAATTTGGTGCGGTCTATCTTTATGTTTTTTATTACGCTGTTTGCATTGGCGGGTTTATATGTACTGGCCCTCGCCGATTTTGTAGCCATTACACAGATTGTGATTTATGTTGGTGGTATATTGGTGCTTATTTTGTTTGCTTTTATGTTATCGGGTAAAGAAACCCTGAATGCGATAGGGCGGCAACGCAAAACGTTTATAAGTATAGGTAACCTGCCGGCGCTGTTACTGGCGGCCTTGTTTTTTATAGTGTTGGTCAATATGATATTTAAGGTTGATGCCGGTAACCTGGAATGGATAAAAAAATCAATAGCGCTGAAAAACGATATTCAGCCCGATGCTGCAATGACGGAAAATATCGGGGTTAACCTGATGACCACTTGTTTGCTGCCATTTGAAGCCATCTCCATCATATTGATGGTGGCATTAATCGGCGCGGCGCACTTATCAAGGAAGGGGGACAGGTCATGATTTCACTAACTGGCTATCTGGTGGTAAGCGCGGGGCTGTTTTGCATAGGGCTGTATATGATCGTATCAAAACATAACGCCATACAAATATTGATAGGCATTGAGCTGATGCTGAATGCCGCCATATTAAACCTGGTAGCCTTTGGCCGGTACGACCGCTTCAACAACGGCGGACAAATGTTTGCCCTGTTTGCCATTGTACTTGCAGCCGCTACAACAGCTGTTGCCCTGGCTATTGTTTTAAATGTGTACCGGCAGTATAAAACAATAGATCCGGGTAAGATTGATAAATTGAAGGATTGAAACACGGGAGACGCGATGCATCGCGTCTCTACGATGATTTTTAAACAAAAAGATATTGGAAGCATTTTTACAATCCATAGACG
The DNA here is from genome assembly GCA_044448725.1 of Sphingobacteriales bacterium. GTDB lineage: Bacteria > Bacteroidota > Bacteroidia > Sphingobacteriales > Sphingobacteriaceae > Mucilaginibacter. Next base: position 1,697 of record JBIOHE010000299.1, read on the forward strand.
CCCTGACTGTAATTTTCACGCTGACAGCGGTGTTAATGCCCCTGGCTGCTTTTGTATTTAATATTGCCATGCGCGGCAAATGGTATAAGATGTCGGGTTGGCTATCGACAGCAGCTATTTTGCTGAGCTGTATTTTATCCGGTTTTGTTTTTGCCAGGGTTTGGAACGGGCACCGGGTACATCAGCAGCATCTGTGGTTTACCATCGGCCATACTAAATTGTATATCGGGATTTTATTGAACAATCTTTCTGTTTTAATGCTGTTACTGGTTTCGGTTATCGCCCTTCCGGTGCATATCTACTCTACTGCATATATGAAGAATGATGAGCATTACTCCAGGTATTTTGCTTTCCTCAGTTTTTTTTGTTTCAGCATGCTGGCTTTGGTGGTGGTGGATAACCTGATCTTGTTCTATGTTTTTTGGGAACTGGTCGGCTTTTCGTCTTACCTGCTTATCGGTTTTTGGTTTAAACGCCATAAGGCTGTAATGGCTAATAAAAAGGCTTTTATTATGAACAGGGTAGGGGATATGGGTTTGTTAATTGCCATCATTGTTCTCTTTACCCAATACCATACTTTTGATATTACCCAAATATTTGCCGATAACGGGTTAATCAGCAGATCGTTTATGAGAAACGGGTTTTGGGTAGCGCCGGCTGGTCAGCTTCCGGTTATCTGGCAGTACATTGCCTGCGGGGGCATATTTTTAGGCGTCGCGGCCAAATCGGCGCAATTTCCGCTGCATACCTGGCTGCCCGATGCAATGGAGGGCCCAACTTCGGTATCTGCCCTTATCCACGCGGCAACAATGGTAGCTGCCGGGGTGTTTTTATTGGGCAGGGTTTATCCCATGTTTAACGGTACAGAGTTAACTATCCTTGCTATAATAGGCTGTTTTACCGCTTTTATGGCGGCAACCATCGCGCTCACGCAAAACGACCTTAAACGCATACTGGCCTACTCCACAATATCGCAATTGGGGTATATGGTGATGGCAATGGGTATTGGGGCTTACGCATCTTCCCTGTTCCACCTGGTTACCCATGCTTTTTTTAAGGCTCTTTTATTTTTGGTAGCGGGTATTGTTATCCATCAAATGCGGCATATCAATGATGACAACGACCTCGGCATCGACCCTCAAAATATCCAGCACATGGGCGGTCTCCGCAAAAAACTGCCCTTTACTTTTATTGCAGCTATAATCGGCGGCCTGGCATTGGTTGGCTTGCCGCTAACATCGGGCTACCTGTCAAAAGACAGTATTTTGATCCATGCTTTTGAATGGTCGGATGGCAAAGGCCCGCTCTTTAAATTAATCCCGGTTTTTGCCCTGCTTACCACCTGGCTGACCGCATTTTATGTGGCCAGGCTAATTGTAAAAGTATTTTTTGGCGAATTGAGGTTATTGAAACATACACCAGGCTTAAAACTCCATATCAGCGATGGCAGTTGGGCATACAAATTGCCATTGGTATTATTGGCTGCAGGCTGTTTGTTCCCGTTGTTTTCAGCAAACCCGATTGCATTTACCGGGTCATGGCTTTTTAACAGCTTTCCGCCAGCCGGCGGTTCCGGGGCCGAAAGCAGTGCTTATGCCCTGTTGCCTGTGCTTGTTAATATTTTAAGCCTTTTGGTTATTTATTGGGCCTGGCTTATTTATGCCCGGCAAAAAGCCGGTGTTATTCCGCAAAGGGGCTTTTTGTACAGGTTATCATTAAATGCCTGGTATTTTGACGAAATTTATAATAATGGCATTATAAAGCCTGTACTTGCTTTGGGCAGGTTTACCTTTTGGTTTGATAGAATTATTATAAACGGCTCAGTAAATTCGCTGGCGAGGACCGGTATTTTGGTTTCAAAACTATCCTCCTGGTTTGATCGCCGTATTATCGACGGCTTTTTAAATTTACTGGTTGCAATTGTGCGCGCCATTGGTAATTTCGCAAGGAAGTTCCAAAACGGCAGGGTCCAGTATTATTTATTCAGCATGCTGGTAATTATATTGTCTTTATTTATTTTGAAAATACTGGTTTAGAAAAAATTGATGAATATTTTAACGCTTATCATATTTACACCGCTTCTGTTCGGATTGATCATTGCGCTAATGCCTTCCGGATGGCGGAGCAGTTTTAAATATGTCGCCCTGCTGGCCACCCTGGTGCAGCTGGCCATGAGTATCTGGATCTATTGTAATTTTAAAACCGGCGCTGCCTTTGGCGGCATCAACCACGAGGGCCAGTTTCAGTTTATGCAAAAACTTCCCTGGATAAACCTCGACCTCGGGGCTATGGGTAAAATGCAGATCGATTATTTTGTAGGGCTCGACGGGATGTCCGTTTCCTTACTGGTGATGACCTCATTTGTACTGGTTATCGCTGCATTATCCTCATGGGAGATTAAAAGTAACTTAAAAGGCTTTTTTATACTGTTTTTGATACTGGATATGGCGGTCACCGGTGTTTTCTGCTCGCTGGATTTCTTCATGTTTTACATTTTCTACGAATTGATGCCGCTGCCGCTTTATTTTTTAATTGGAATGTGGGGCGGCGCCCGGCGTGAATATGCAGCCATCAAATTCTTTTTATATACTTTATTCGGGTCGGTGTTTATGCTGCTCATCATGGTCGGCCTGTATTTGTCGGTTAAGGACCCTGTAACGGGCAATCATACCTTTAATATGGTACAGATGATGAACCCGGCGAACTACGAACCAGGGTCGGTATTTTCGGTGGCAGCACATCAAACAATATTCGGCATGTCGGCCAGGGCAGTTGGCTTTGTGGTGCTGTTTGTAGCCTTTGCCATAAAGGTGCCGGTGGTGCCATTGCATACCTGGCTGCCAGATGCGCATGTGGAAGCGCCAACACCAATTTCTATTATCCTTGCGGGGATATTGTTAAAAGTAGGCGGCTATGGCATCATCAGGGTTTGTTTAAGCATCTTCCCTGATATTGCCTCTTCCGGGGCCTACTGGCTTGGGCTGCTGGGCGTAATATCAATTATTTATGGAGCTTTTAACGCATTGGCCCAAAAAGATCTGAAACGGATGATCGCCTATTCTTCCGTTTCGCACATGGGTTTTGTATTACTGGGATTGGCCTCACAAACCGCCGAGGGCATCAGCGGGGCGGTGATGCAAATGGTAAGCCACGGGTTTTTATCAACCATGCTGTTCTTTTTAGCCGGGGTAATCTACAACCGTGTACACGACAGGGGGATCAACCACTTCAGAGGTCTGGCTTCCGTAATGCCGAATTATACAGCCTTTGTAATAGTCGCTTTTTTTGCCTCCCTCGGCCTGCCGGGATTTTCGGCATTTATCGGCGAGATCTTTTCGCTGACCGGGGCCTTTAAATCACATATTGTAAATGGTCTGTTGCCTTACTGGATGGCAGCCTGCGGCGCAGGGGGGATTTTAATTGGCGCCGGCTACTTTTTATGGACGCTGCAGCGGATGTTTTTCGGCACGGTAAACTTTAAAGGTGGTGCGGTATGGCAAACAGCTTTGGCAGATTTAAACTTCCGCGAAAAACTAACCCTGTTCCCTTTGGCCATCATGGTGTTGGCATTAGGGTTAATGCCGTCACTGGTGTTTTATAAAATTAATGATTCGGTATTGGCATTGGTGCAATTTTTGCAGTTTAAATAATTATATTTGTGTTGAAAAATTGAAAATATTAATATAATGAC
>JBIOHE010000300.1:0-5340 GCA_044448725.1 Sphingobacteriales bacterium
TATTAAATGAAATCGGCGGTGAACTACAACTTCAGGAAGTTGCAGCGCCGCGGCCTGGCAAATCACAGGTATTGATCAAAGTACAGGCCTCTGGTGTGAATTTTGCCGAAAGCCAGATGCGGCTGGGGCATTACCCGGTTTTACCTCCTACGCCGGTAATTCTTGGCGCGGAGGTAGCTGGTATAGTTGCCGAAACCGGAGAGGGCGCTGACGAGAGCCTGTCGGGGAAAAGAGTAGTAGCCTTTTTATTCAGCACAGGTGGAAGCGGTGGATATGCCGAATATGCCGTAGCATCAATCGATGAGATAATTGAGATTCCGGAAAATGTTTCTTTTGAAGATGCTTTGGCTATCCCTATACAGGGTTTAACAGCTTATTTTTTATTAACCGAATCGGCAAGGATCTCGCAAAATGATACAGTACTCATACATGCAGCGGCTGGTGGTGTTGGTTCTATCGTTATCCAATTGGCTAAGATATTGGGCATCCGAAAGGTTATTGCGTGTGCAGGCAGCGATTCAAAATTAGCTTTGGCAAAGTCATTAGGCGCTGATGTGCTGGTTAATTATTCTGACGCAAACTGGACTGAGCAGGTTCTGGCAAAAACCGATGGCCGTGGCGCAGATATTATACTTTCTTCTGCAACTGACAATATAGCAAAACAGAGCTTTAATCTTTTGGCCCCCTACGGTCGTTTTATTGTTTACGGGTCGCTCGATATCAAATCTTCATCCTTTGGCCCCGAACAGATCATGAAACTGGTTTTCAATAATCAATCGCTGGTTGGCTTTTACATTGGATTATACACCGCAACTCCCGGTAATTACAAGCGGGTAAGTGAATACTTATTGTACCTGGTATCAACAGGTGCATTAAAGATCGTCACCAGTAATCAATACGCTTTGGAAAATGCACAACAGGCGCATGAAGATATGGTAAACAGGAAAACGGTTGGCAAGGTAATTCTTGAAACAAATCACTAATTCTTAAAATTCTTAATGGGCCAACTTAATCCGTGTCGATTTAAAAAATCCTTTGACCTTTTATTTGAGGGCATAAAACAACAGCAACCTGTTTTATGCCCTTTCCGGCCTGCTTCAATTCGTGAAAATCCGAATAAATTCGTGCTATTAGTGTATCACTATTGTATAGTTAGCTCATCGTTAGCCAGTCCATCCAGTTCCTGCGGGTTATGGCTAACGATTAAAACGGTGGTCCCCAGTTCGCCAAATAATGTTTTAAGTTCAGCAATCAGGGCGGTTTTCATTTGCGGGTCGAGCGCTGAAAATGGCTCATCCATTAACAGCAATTTTGGTTTAATGGCCAGCGCCCTTAATATAGCCAGCCGCTGTTGCTGCCCGCCCGACAGATGCTCCGGCCTGTGTGTAACCAGGTTTTCGAGTTTCCCGATCTTTAATAATTTTTCAATCCACTCCCCGTCTTTCGTCGCATATTCCAGGTGCTCCAGAACGGTCATGTTTGGGAATAGGGCATAGTCCTGGAAAACGAAACCAGCCATCCGTTTTTGTGGGGGAATAAAGATTTGTGAACCCGTATTAAGCCAGGTAATATCCTCAATAGTGATTGCGCCTTTTTCGGGTTTGGTAAACCCGGCGATAATTTTTAAAAAAGTGGTTTTTCCAACCCCCGAGGGCCCGTAAATTTTGGTAATGCTGCCCATTGGAAATTGCCGCGCAATTTTTAATAATTGCGGCCCGTTGTATGTTTTTAATCGCTTCTCTATATCAATACTGATCATTCCAACGGGCTTTTTAACTGGTATTTATTAAAGATGAAAACAGCAATTACCAAAACAAAGGTAATGGCAAAAAGGATGAGCGAGTAAGAATTGGCAGAAGCGTAATCCATTTGCTCAACCGAATCGTACACCGCGATGGATGCAACCCGCGTAACACCGGGGATATTGCCGCCGATCATCAATACTACCCCAAATTCACCTAAAGTATGGGCAAAAGTGAGCACCACAGCAGTAAGCAGCGATGGTTTTATGTTAGGCGCCAGCACTTTTATAAAAGTTTGCCATTTTGTTTTACCCAAAGAATAAGACGCCTGTGAAAGCGAAATGGGCAACTGCTGCAGCGCGGATTTTATCGGCCCGATCATAAACGGCATGCTATAAATAACCGAGGCCAGCACCAATCCCCGGAAAGAAAAAACAAATTGCACATTAAAAGTTTGCTGCAGCCATTTGCCAACGCCATGCTGCGGGCTAAAGGCCAGTAACAAATAAAATCCCAGCACCGATGGCGGCAAAACCAGCGGCATAGTGATAATTGCTTCGATTATTATTTTTAAAAACGACCGCCCCTTTGAAAGCCACCAGGCCAGGGGCAAGCCGATAGCCAGAAGCAGCAGGGTTGTAATACCGGCCAGTTTTAAAGTGAGCCATATTGGGGTTATATCCATTCGTCTAAATTATTTCCTTTGGTTCATTTTTTGCCAAAAGGCGGTATAAAATTTAATGTTGACAGAATCCGGCGGCGTTTTAATTTTCCAAAAAGGGTGCGGCGGACTCACGTGCAGGATACGCTCCAGGGCAAACATTTTTTCGGAATAAACGGTTAACAGCGCAAAATGTAATGAGGTCGCTTCCCTGCCGTCGGCTGCGTTTTTTAAAAGTAAGGGCACGTATTGTTCATCGGCGGTTTCCCCTGCTTTATAGGCCCCTTCTATAATTTCATTCGGGATATTGCTGTTTAAGAGACGCCTTATTTCTTTATCGTGATTGCACGAAACAAGCATCAGGAGTGAAGGCAACAAAAGGAGTCTGATTTTTTTCATAATCTGTTTATTGCAGCCGGTAGCCAAACTTTTCAAAAATAGCTTTAGCCGCGGGGCTTAAAATATAACGGTAAAACTTTTCCGCGCCGGGATTGGCATTTGCCGTTTTTAATAATATCATCCCCTGTTCTATCGGGGCATAGATTTTCGGGTCGATAACTTTCCAGTAAAGCGGCGTTTTGTTTGCCGGGTCTTTTACCAGGGCTTGTGTGGTAAAGCCAATTTCGGTTACACCAGTTGAGATATAGGTGTTTACCTGCGATATGCTTTCCCCGTAAACAATTTTTGATTTGATATCGATAAGAATTCCCCTATGTTTTAACGCTTCTTCAGCGGCTTTACCATAAGGGGCTATTGCAGGATTGGCGATGGCGATCTTTTTTACCCTTGCGGTCATTAAAACGCGTTCCCAGTTTTCAAATCCAATATCCTGGTTGCTGCAAATGATCAGGCTCCCTCCCGCATAAAACACAGGGGCATTCTCACTAAATCCTTCTTTAAATAAGGTTTCCGGGAAAGCCATATCAGCAGACAAAAAAAGATCATAGGGAGCTCCGTTACGGATCTGGGTTGTTAAATTACCCGACGACCCGACTATTGGTTCTATCTGTATGCCGGTTTTCTGTTTAAAATCCTGTCCCAACGCCTTTATTACCGATTGCAGGTTTGCAGCCACGGCAACCTTAACGTTTTGAGCATAAGCGGGACAACTCCATAACAAAAAGGCAACCGCTAAAACCTTTAGCGGCGTTTTTAATTTAGTATAATGCGGTTTGCTTTTCATGGATTTATTTTTGACAAATAACAGTACATTTTTATCAGGTTATTTAATGTGTCTGGACGCTTCATTATTTGGCGTTAAAAAATTACAGCAAATGTATATAACTGCTGACGGGTATAATACTATATTAGCAAAATCTTGTTAGCTATAAATTATAGTTTCTGACCCAATTATAACAAATTATAAACCAATTTTACCTTTTAAAACAAAGGAATTATTCAAGTACAATGAAGAAATACGCTATTCAAATTACTCTGCCTTTTTTTTTAATTTTTGTATTTTTTATCGGCGCAAGCTGTAGTAAGAAGACGGTAGCCGGGGGAACGCCTGTTATCCCCGTGGTGCCCGTAATACCGGTAAAATCGGATGTAGCTATGTGGGTGACCAATGCCAGTCAATCGGAATTGTTTCAAAAACAGAACATTGCATTGAATTTTAGCAGCAATAACAATAATACCAATACCACTATAGCTGTAGATACCACAACAACGTACCAGACGATTGACGGTTTTGGCTTTTGTTTAACAGGGGGAAGCGCCACTTTGATCAACGGGCTTGCCCCAACGCAGCAAAGCGCGCTGTTGCGGGAATTATTTGCAACAGACAGCACCCATATCGGGATCAGCTATATCAGGATTTCAATTGGTGCATCAGACCTGAGCGCTTCTGATTTTACTTATGATGATATGGCATCAGGCCAGACCGATATCAACCTGAGTGGTTTTAGTATCAGCCATGAACTTACAGACCTGATACCTGTTTTAAAGAAAATAATTGCGATCAATCCCGCTATAAAAATCCTGGGGTCGCCCTGGACCGCCCCTGTTTGGATGAAGATAAATACGACGGACAATAACGGTTTCACGGCAGGAAGCCTGAATCCTGTTTATTATGGCGCTTATGCTGCTTACTTTGTAAAATATATACAGGAAATGAAAGCCCGGGGTATAACTATTGACGCCATCACCCCGCAAAATGAACCGTTAAATCCAAATAACAACCCTTCAATGGTGATGCAGCCGGCGGAGGAATGCAACTTTATTAAAAATAACCTGGGGCCGCAGTTAAAGGCAGCGGGATTAACAACAAAGATCATCATCTACGACCATAACACCGACCGCACGGATTATCCCTTAACTATTCTCGGCGATGCGGCGGCAAATGCCTATATCGACGGGTCTGCCTTTCACCTTTACAATGGCAGCATTAGTGCGCTGACGCCCGTCCACAATCAATATCCTGCAAAAAATATTTATTTTACCGAACAATACACCGCCTCAACGGGGACCTTCGCAGGTGATCTTTTTTGGCATATTGCCAATTTGATAATTGGCGCAACCAAAAACTGGAGCCGGAATGTACTGGAATGGAACCTTGCAACGGATGCCGGATTCGGCCCGCATACCAATGGCGGATGTTCTACCTGCCAGGGCGCCCTGACGATTAGCGGATCAACTATTTCCCGGAATGTTTCTTATTATATCGTAGCTCATGCTTCAAAATTTGTACGGCCGGGAGCAGTGAGGATAGCATCTACCGATGAAACTACCCTGCCCAATGTGGCGTTTAAAAACACTGATGGCTCAAAGGTGCTCATCGTGTTAAACACATCAAATACCGCACAAAGTTTTAATATACAATTTAACGGAAAAACGGTTACCAGCGCATTGGCTGTGGGTGCCGTTGCAACCTATATTTGGTGATATGAAAATCTATTGGCCTCACCTAAACGGCGTAGCCCTCATTTATGCCTTTAA
>JBIOHE010000301.1:0-5337 GCA_044448725.1 Sphingobacteriales bacterium
ATATTAATGTTTTGTATGATTATATTGTCAGTATCGGTATGAAACCGCTCGTTGAATTGGGTTTTATGCCATCGGTATTAGCAAGAAGCCGCAAACCAATTTTTTGGTGGAGGGGAAAGGTTACTCCGCCAGGAGATTATGATAAATGGTCGGCTTTAATACAAAACCTCGTCCGGCATTTCACCGAAAGATATGGTCGTGACGAAGTAAAGACCTGGCATTTCGAAGTATGGAATGATCCAAACTTAAAAGATGGTTCCCGGACAGGATCGCGGGCGGATTATTTTAAATTATATCGCTATAGCGCTATGGCGGTTAAAAGCGTTGATAAAGACTATAAAGTTGGTTGCCCCGCTACCGCCGGAGCCACCCGGGTACGCGAAACGACAGCATTCTGTTCAAAAAATGCAGTTCCGATTGATTTCATCAGCACACATGTATATGATGTAGAGCAAGACTTTTTGGATGAATATGGTTCGACAGGGACAGCGCCCGATAAAAATCCTGCCAGTATTAGCGGTCATATTATAAATTCGCGCAAACAAATACAGGCTTCCGCAATGCCTGGGTTAGCATTGCACTATAAAGAAAGGTGCATATCCTCTACCCCGCCCGATCCGATCCACGACAGTTATCACAAGGCAGCTTTTGTGCTGAATAAAATCAAACAAACGGGAGGTGCAGCCAACTCCATGCCGTACTGTACGTTTACCGACATTTTCGATGAAGCAGGGCCCCAGCTTACACCATTTCATGGTGGTTTTGGGCTGATGAATACAGAAGGCATTAAAAAGCCGGCATATTATGCTTATACGTTCCTGAATAAACTCGGCAATACCGAATTGCTAAACGGCGACAGCTCATCATGGGCATGTAAAAACGAAAAGGGAGACCTCCAGGTACTTTTATGGGATTATACCTATACATTACCCGATTCAGTAAATAATCAATCCAACTATCCAAGCGATCTTCCTGCTAAATCCAAAGGAATGGTCAGGATATTACTTTCAGGGATAGCTGAGGGAAAATATCGCCTCGAACTCTCACAGATCGGCTATAAATCGAACGATGTTTACAGCACCTACCTTTCTATAGGTAAGCCCAACCAGTTAACCAGGAACCAGATTAAAATATTAAAGCAACTAAACAACGGGCAGCCTAAGGAAAAGAAAGATGTTTCGATTGATCGTTACGGCAAATTTTCAATTGAGCTTCAATTACGCGAAAATGACGTATACCTTTTCAACCTGATCAAAGAAACGGTAAAACACCAATCATTAACTTATGATTCTTGAGCAATAAAAAGCGCACCGATAAAATAGATTATAACCCCGCCACACCTATAAACGTAATTTTACTACTACAAATACTACAAATACAATATCATTATGAAGATAAAACTTACATTTCTTCTCCCATTTCTGTTCTCAGTCTATTAGCCTTCTAAAATACCTTTCAAATTATCAAAGAGACATTAAACAAAATATAAAATATTTATTAAAACGTCATGAAAATATTTGCACTTATAACAATTTTTAGTGGTTTGCTTGCCCATTCATGTGCACAAATACCTGTGCCGCTATACGCAAATGGTGTACCAAATTCAAAACCTGCGCCAGCGACTTATAAGGAAGCCCTTAACGGATGGCGTGGCACAACAAATGTTTCCATTCCTGCAATTACGCCATTTTTGATAAAGGACGGCGCAACGCATACTGCTATTTTGGTAATTCCGGGTGGTGGTTATTCAGCTGTGGTCATGGGACATGAAGGAGATTCCATAGCACATGCATTCAATAAAATAGGCATAAGCGCCTTTGTCTTAAAATACCGTTTGCCCAACGACAGCATTATGGTTGACAAAACCATCGGCCCGTTGCAGGATGCGCAATCAGCATTGGTGATGATACGTAAAAATGCAAAGCAATGGAACATAGACCCGTCAAAAGTGGGTGTGATTGGTTTCTCGGCCGGTGGGCATTTGGCATCAACCTTAGGCACACACTTTGACAAGCCTGCGATAGGGGACAAGGGAAATGCCAATCTTCGTCCTGATTTTATGGCATTGATATACCCGGTAATCACTTTCGGCGCGTTTGCGCACACAGGTTCGCGCGAGAATTTGATCGGCAAAAGCCCGTCGCAACAACTTATAGATCTTTATAGCAATGAAAAGCAAGTTACTGCTGAAACACCCCCAACTTTCCTGGTGCATGCCGAAGACGACAACGTTGTTCCTGTAGAAAACTCGCTGATGTTTTATAACGCGCTGTTGCAAAACAAGGTAAAAGGTGAAATGCATATTTACACAGGCGGCGGCCATGGTTTCGGTTTATACAATTCAACTACGAAGGATTACTGGTTCGACAGATTAAAGGAATGGATGGAAGCCAACGGCTGGCTGAAATAAGATCTTGAAATCCAGCAGCCTTTGGCGATCTTGTTCTGCTTCAGAATGGGCCTTTATATTAAGTCTATTTGTGCTATTGAGCGTAATTCGTCTAAACGATCAAGGTGGTTTTTTCCCATGCAATAAAGCTATGGATAAGTTGAGAAAAACCAATAATCTAAAACGCTTCGCCTACATCAATAAACAGGCCATTTGATCCCTGGCGGCCAAAGCCGTAATCAAGGGTGACATTTGTTCGCGATATGGTATTAAGCTTTATACGCAGGCCGGGGCCGAAACCCGGCTGTATGCCCTGCAGCCTTGTACCGGGCCCGGCCGAAAATGATTCGAGGTTTATGAAAAACACACCGCCTAACAAACCGTCAGGCGTAATTTTGTACCGGTATTCCCCTTCAAGATATACCATTTGGGCCCCCCTGAACCTGCCTTGTATATAACCCCGGCCCGTGGCGGAGCTTGGGTCCCACTGGTTACCCGGCAGATCAACGTACGCAGGCTTTCCGCTCAGCACCAGCCAGTCATAACTCCACAAGGCGATTACATTATCAGATCCTTCCGGAAAACGATAATACTTACGCAAATCTATGATCAGCGACTGCCAGCTGCTTGTACTCCCCATAAATCTGAAATTTGTACGAAACTGAACAAAGCCATAGCCGCCTTTTAAGGGATTGAGACTATTATCGCGCGAGTCAAAGGAGCTTGTGAGGGTAAAACCGGAGGCTATTGAATGTGCCAGTTTGCCATAAGCTGCATAATCAGATAAAGTACCATTGGGGTTACCCTTCTCAGAAACATTCCAATGATCATCAAATACATAGCCTAACCCGGCATATAAATTTCCGGTAATATGCCGCAGTACCGTTTCGTTAAACTGAAAATAGGAATAATCCATCGGGTCTTCATTTTTGATATTTGAGCTGCTGCCCAAACCAAAAGTGCTTTGCGGATATTTATAAAAACGGTATTGACCAACATAATTATAAACATTATCCTTACTCCATATACTGGTTTGCACGGGTAAGGTATATTGCCTGTTTTGCGTATATGACGTACTGGCCACGATAGTTGAAATCCTTGATTTGGGTCCGGTCCTGAATGCCATATTACCCGATAATACCACGCCCAGGCGCGAAACCAGGGAATATCCAAGGGCCGGAATAATTGAAATCGTAGGTTTTGTGGTTACAGAATCTACTGTTGCTTTATGTTTAATTTTAAACACGTCTTCCAGTACATCAGTAACATCTATCTGGGTTACGCCTTTTTTATTGCTGATGATGGTGTCTTTTGCTGCAACTTTATTTGTTTGTGGTTGAACAGGAATGGTTGTAATTGGTACCGGTTTATTTTCCTGTGCCAATAAACTGTTGGCAAACAGTAAACCGGCAATAAATATGATCAACCTGAAAAATACCCTCATTTATAAAATTTACTAAAACCGGCAAAATAAATTCCCCGGCAAATTAAATCACTGTTAACAACCGGCTTTAAAATCGAAGTCGAAAGTAATCATTCTGAAGCAAATCAAATAATGAAAATTCAACGCTTCTTTTAGTTATGACGGTATGGTGGCAATAAAGAATGCGAATTAAGAGCCAAAAGTCAAGAGCCAAGAGGCAAGAATCAAGAGCCAGGAAAATAGGTTGGCGGCAATTATTGACTGCCCCCTTTTTTTTGTCTTGACTCTTGATTCCTGGCTCTTGGTTCCTGGCTCTTTTGTTTAAGCGCTCTTCTGCTCCAGACCATAATAACCGGCATTATATACTTCTTTTGTAAGCGGATTTAAAATGTTCCTGCAAATACCTGAAATACCGGCTGCCGAAGCCCCGCCATTTTGCAGAGGCGCCAGGCGTTTTAACTCTTCGAGGTTAAAGTACGAATGCACTTTTTTACCGAGGGCCATACCCACATATACCACGGTTGAATATTGCGTGATGAGTTCGCTGCAATTGGCAATCATGTGGTTGGTGTTTCCTGTGCGATAAATCAGGGCGCCCGCCGGGGCATGTTCCCTGATTTCAGCTTCGGCGCGTTCAAAATTCTCGTTAGGATGCAGTTTAAAAAGGAGTTTCCTTCCGTTTGCAATTTCCACCGCCTTCCTGATAAATGCAGGCCGGTTTTCCATCCTGAAAGTTTCGCGCATATCCGTAGTGGCCACCATCACATAATCCTTATATGGAAAATCGTTATCCCTGAACCTGGCAATATTATCGTAATTAGGGATGCCGGTTACAACTATTTTGGCAGGGTCGGTACCCAGTTTTATAAATTGCTCCTTATACCCTTCGGAACCCGCGCAATAAATATCACAAATATTTGAGGACCCGTTTAAGGATGTACCCCCGCTTAAAAAATAAGGCAGCCGCAGCGTTTTTACAATCCTGCTCAGCAGCGTAAATTTATCTGTCATACCCTCCTGTACCCATACCAGTTTGATATTACGCAAACGTTTGGGAATATGCATGTCTGAGCAATAAACCACCATGTCATATTTGTTCTTTTTAGCCTGGTAGTCTATCCGGAGGCCGTTGTCAAGTAAATATTTTTCAGAGTTTTCTTTAAACTGGCCCGAAAATATGGTGTTTTTGGCGAGGGGGGTGCGGTTGATCAGGAAATTATAAAACGGCGAATCCGTAAAAAACTGGCTGAACCAGCAATCATAATCCTGCAGATGTTTCGCTATTTCGTGCATTTGCAAGGTTTGATTCATCGAACCTGTTATAAACAATATCTTTTTTCTCATTTTGGATAAGATGGAGATGGCTGATAAATGAGCTATGTTTTAATTACAGGTACAAACTAAAATAAATAATCCCTTTCAAAATTCACAAGATTGTAAAATTTTACCATTTGACCAAAATAGTATATAGGTCAAAAATATTGTCGGTTTGACAGTTTTGGATGGGAGAACGCAGTGTTAATGC
>JBIOHE010000302.1:0-5304 GCA_044448725.1 Sphingobacteriales bacterium
GGAAAATGAAAAAGCTGTCGCACGTACGCTTGCTGTAATTAAAACCTCAATTGTCGTCCAGGCTTTGCTGCTTGACTGCGAAACCGGCCAGCGGGGCTATATTGCAACCGGGAAAGATAGCTTTCTTGACCCATATACAAGATCAATTACGCTGATCCCTGCCTCCCTGACAGATCTGAAGGCGCTGATTAATGATAACCCTGTTCAGCTGCAAAATTTAGACTCGCTTAGCTACTTTGCGAATTCAAAAACCAGGGAGCTTGAATCCGTTATTAATATAGCCCATAACAAAGGCTTTGATGAGGCCCGCAGGTTTTTAAGCACTGCACCCGGCAGATATGATATGGACAAGGTGAGGTTTTGGGTGGCCCAGATGGTAAAAGAAGAAAACAGGCTTTTAAAAATCAGGATCGAGTCATCAGCTGTTGCCGTGGATGACGCGGCGAGGGTGATAATTTTGGGTGGCTTAGTTGTACTTTTAGTGGTATTAATGCTGTCCCTTTATCTTAGAAAATCCTTCACCAGGCTAAGGAGGAGTGAAGAAACTATTAAGGTAAGCAATGCTGAACTTGAAAAAGTATTGGCGGAAAACAAAGCGAAAAACTGGCTGCTTACCGGGACAAACCTGATTAACGTTAAAATGCTGGGGAAGCAGAATGAAAAAGAACTTGCAGAAAATATACTGACAGAAATATGCAGCTATGCCAACGCGCTGACCGGTACATTTTATTTATATAACGAAAACGGGCAATGTCTTGACCTGTACGCGTCTTATGCTTTTCATGATATTAACGCTTTAAAAAAATCATTAAAACTTGATGAAGGATGGATGGGCCAGGTTGCAAAAAATAGAAAAGCCACGTTAGTAAGGGGCAAATTAAACGATAAGCTCGAACTTGGCTCATCAATAGTCCATCAAAACCTGGTAGAAAGCTTTATTGTGCCTTTCTTTTTTGACGAAAAGTTGAAAGGAGTAATTGAGATCGCCTTTGAAGATAAATTGGAAACGCGCGTAAGCGAGTACATTTTAATTATTGCCAATGTAATCGGCGTTGCGGTAAACACTGCACAGGCATTTACTATAACCTATAACTTATTGTCGCAAGTGCAGGAGCAGGCCGAGGAGCTTGAATCACAAAGGGAGGAAATGCGGATCACAAACGAAAGTTTGCTGAGCAAGACCGAGATGCTGCAGGTATCGGAAGAAGAACTCAGGGTGCAGCAGGAAGAATTGCGGACAGCCAATGCCGAGCTTGAAGAAAAAGCCAGCTTACTTGAGGAAAAAAATTATGCCATCGAAACGGCACGGCAGTCTATAAACAGTAAGGTAAGGGAATTAGAAACAACAGGCAGGTACAAGTCGGAGTTTCTGGCAAATATGAGCCACGAATTACGGACGCCTTTAAACAGTATTTTGGTGTTGGCCCGCATCCTTAAGGATAATAAACAGGCCAACCTTAGTGTTGACCAATTGAAATACGCAGGGGTTATATTCAGCGCAGGTAATGATCTGCTGACATTGATCAATGATATACTCGACCTTTCCAAGATCGAGTCGGGGAAATTGGAGTTGCACAATGAAGATGTGAAAATTGCCGACATTTTAAATGACATGGAAATGTTGTTTACAGAATTTGCCCGCAACAAAAAAATAAAATATACGGTTAGTGCGGCAAATGACTTGCCCGAAAATATATTTACCGATAAGGTGAGGGTTGAACAGGTGATAAAAAACCTGCTTTCCAATGCCTTCAAGTTCACGCCGGAAAAAGGCTCAATAAGCATCAATGTTATTCACGGCACACAGGATCAAACCATCAGCTTTTGCATCAAAGACTCGGGTATAGGTATAGCCACCGATAAACAAAATATAATATTTGAAGCCTTTCAGCAAGCAGATGGCTCAACAAGCCGCAAATACGGTGGCACAGGTTTAGGTTTATCAATCAGCCGGGAACTGGTTACCTTACTTGGCGGAAGTATTTCTGTAAACAGCGAACCGGGTAAAGGAAGCGAGTTTATTTTGACCATCCCTGTAAAGGCAACGATCATTGTACCCGGGGAAGCAATTGAGGTTTTTGAGGCGCATAAGCCCTTTCCTGAATTGTTAAAGCCGGCCGATCAATTAGCTAAACCCTACAACAGGGAGCCCCTGGTGATTATTGTTGAGGATGACAAAAACTTCGCGGATATTCTGAAGGACTATTCACGCGATCACGGATACAGGACGATAATTGTAAACGAAGGAACGAACGCTGTCGGGATCATAAAAAAGAACCAGCCCGATGGGGTAATCCTTGATATCATGCTGCCCGGAAAAGACGGCTGGAAGATTTTAAAGGAGTTAAAAGAGGATGAAGCAACCGCACAAATACCGGTGCACCTCATGTCGGCAAATGACGCAGCTACGAATCACGCAAGTCTTGAAGGTGCGATCAGTTTTATTAAGAAACCGATTGCTTTGGAAACTATCGACAAATTGTTTAGTGATATAATGCTGAAAAGCGGCATCGTTTTTAAACAAATATTGCTGATTGAGGATAATAAAATGCAAAGCCAGGCTTTAAATGAACTGATGCTAAGCCTTAGTATTACCGTTGACCAGGCTTTTGACGGAGAGTCTGCAATGGAGATGCTTAATGAAAACGACTACCAGTGTGTAATACTTGATATTAACCTGCCTGATATTTCGGGACTCGACCTTTTGGATAAGATCAAAAAAATTGATCGCTTCAAATCACTCCCGGTAATAATAAACACCGCTATGGAGCTGGATAAAACTTCGGTTGAAAGGCTGATGAAATACGCGAACGCCATGGTTATTAAAAGCAGTAAATCGGCCGACAGGCTAATTGACGAAGTGAACTTATTTTTAAATAAGGTGCGCGAAGATGACCTGAAGCCAAAGGATACGGCTCCGGTTCCCAAGCCTAAAATTGTCCCATCCGGTAAAGGCGCGGTAAAAGGAAAAAAAATATTAATAGTTGATGACGATGCCCGCAACATTTTTGCCCTTAGCAGCGCCCTGCAAAGTTATGATATGCTGGTTGAAATAGCTTATGACGGGCAGGAAGCAATAGACAAGCTTGAGGAAATTGCAGATATTGATTTGGTGCTGATGGATATTATGATGCCTGTTATGGACGGGTATGAAGCTATAAAATATATTAGGAAACAAAACAAATATACTAACCTGCCTGTAATAGCATTAACGGCCAAGGCAATGATGGACGACCGCGAGAAATGTATAGCCGCCGGCGCGAATGATTATATTACTAAACCGGTTGATATGGACAGATTGATTGCGTTGTTACAGCTCTGGTTGGCGGATTAGCGGCAAGTCTTGAATAAATAGTTTTATTTTGTTTATTTGCATCGGTCTATCTGACTAATGCAGATGACATTTATAATTACTATAATTGTCAGACAGCCATTTTTTGCGAATGTCTCACCTGTTTAAATTACTTTTTTTAGACTTTGGACTTAAGTCTTGCGACTCCAGGCTTTGGACTCGGGACTAAAATTTGTTACGATACTTGACATGGATGTTTCTGCTGAAAGTTTAACTGCCGGACAAATGGCAGAACTGATTGATCTGGTAAAAGAAGTCCATGGTTTTGATTTTTCAGATTATACCAAAGCATCTTTAAAAAGAAGGATCACCAGGGTGATGCTGATAAAGAAAACGGATTTTTATAACCTTAAGCATTTATTGATAAATGAGCCTTCCTTTTTCCAGGAGTTTTTAGAAGAGATCACGGTAAACGTTACCGAAATGTTTCGCGATCCTTCATTTTATAAAGCGCTCAATACCCAGGTATTGCCATATCTCTCAACTTATAGCCATATAAAAATTTGGTCGGCAGGCTGTTCATCGGGCGAAGAAGCCTATTCCATCGCAATTTTATTGAAAGAAGCTGGTTTGTACGAAAAATCATTTATTTACGGAACTGATATAAATACAGTGGTTTTAAAAGACGCGCGTAAAGGGATCTATAGTTTGAGGAATATAAAGAACCATGCCGAAAATTATCAGTTATCCGGCGCCAATGCATCATTATCAGAATATTTTACCTCGCTTTACGATGCAGCTGCTATCCGGAATGAATTAAGGGCAAACACACTCTTTGCTGTTCATAACTTAATTTCGGATACTGTTTTTAATGAATTTCAACTGATAAGCTGTCGGAATGTCTTCATTTATTTTGAAACCAGGTTACAGGAAAAGATACTGGAACTGTTTTATGACAGCTTATGCCCCTTTGGTTTTTTATGTCTTGGCAGCAAAGAGACTATCCGGTCGGGACTGTTTAAAAAGAAATTCAGGGCTATAAACCAAAAGGAAAATATTTACCAGAAAATTGGCGATTGACGAACAAATAATTGAACGCTGGCACAACTCTGATGTATTGTTGTTAGGCGGTTCTGCGGGTTCATTTAAGCAAATATTACAGGCTGTCAGGAATTTAAAACCAGGGCTTAATAAGGCTGTGATCATAATTATTCACAGGAACAAGGATTTTCCAAGCGAAATCGAAAAACTATTTGGCGGGAATTGTCTTTTGCCGGTAAGGGAAATCAGTGATAAGGACAGCATAAATAAAAATACTGTTTATATAGCGCCTGCAAACTATCACACCTTAATTGAAAAAGGAGATTATTTTAGTTTAGATGTTTCTGAAGCGGTATGGCATTCAAAACCGGCAATTGACGTAACATTTGAAAGCGCAGCCGACGAATATAAAGGCCGTTGCACGGCCATACTATTTTCCGGTTCAAACCGGGACGGCGCACAGGGTATGCTTAAATTGAAGGAGGCGGGCTCTTTAACAATTGCGCAGCACCCGGATGATGCAGAGATGCCGGAAATGCCTGCTGCGGCGATAAACCTTTATGGGGTAGATTACGTATTAAGGACAACAGAGATTTTTGAGATGTTGAATAAATAAGAAATTTACCTGGAGTACCTTACATGATCCCCATTAATATTCTCATAGCCGACTACAAAGAGGAAAACAAAACAATACTCAATGCATTACCCAAACGCGATGACGTTGAACTGTTTTTTACAAGATCTACAAACGAAGCATTAAAACTTGCCTGGCAAAAACAGGTTGCAGCAGCGATAATAAATATCCATTTTCCTGAGAACGATGGTTTGGAATTGACAGAAATGCTGCGGTCGAACCCAAACACTAAAGATATTTTGGTGATTTTTTTGATTGACAGGTCAAAAGAGGTTGAATTAACAGCGGATAAAAGCCTGGATTGTTCCGCATATCTTTATAAACCGCTTGATCCAAA
>JBIOHE010000303.1:0-5280 GCA_044448725.1 Sphingobacteriales bacterium
TAATAGAACAATGGAGTGTAATAAAACATCATGAAAAAGGGAATGTAACATTAAACAAGTTTGCATCAGCTAACCTTTACCTAAAAGCTAAAAGTTATTGGCTGCGTCAGTACCATGGCGACTGGGGAAAAGAAATGCGGCCCGAAGAAACCCAGATTACTCACGGTATAAAAACAATTGATACCAAGCTGGGCGCCAGGGCTAATTTATTTGAACCTTCGGTATTTATGGTTTCATTTGATAAGCCGGCTACCGAAGATGAAGGTAATGTGCTGTATGGAGCTATGGAATGGAGCGGCAACTTTCGTGTTGACCTTGAGCTTGATCCGCTGGATAATTTAAAGATAATTGCCGGGATCAATAATTATGCATCTGCCTATACTTTAAAGCCGGGCGAAGATTTTACGACGCCGGCATTTTTATACACTTTCTCGGATAAAGGCAAAGGAGGCGCAAGCAGAAAGCTACAAAGCTGGGCCCGCAATTATAAGCTAATGGATGGAAAAGGATCAAGGTTAACCTTGCTCAATAACTGGGAATCTACCTTTTTCGACTTTAATGAAAGCAAGCTGAGCGGTTTATTACAAGATACCAAAAAACTGGGCGTTGATTTGTTTTTGCTGGATGACGGCTGGTTTGCCAATAAATATCCCCGGAATGATGATCATGCAGGTTTGGGCGACTGGCAGGAAAACCGCAAAAAACTGCCCAATGGCATAGCCTCGCTGGTTAAGGAAGCGCAAAACGACGGTGTTAAATTTGGGATATGGATAGAGCCCGAAATGGTAAACCCTAAAAGCCGCTTGTATGAAACCCATCCGGATTGGGTGATAAAACAGCCAAAAAGAGATGAATATTATTACAGGAACCAATTGGTGCTCGATCTGAGCAACCCGCAGGTACAGGATTTTGTATTTAATATAGTTGATTCCTTATTTATTAAAGGCCCGGGGCTTGCTTACATTAAATGGGACTGTAATGCGGTAATATATAATGCTTATTCGGCGCATCTGCAAAATCAGTCGCACCTGTATATTGAATATGTGCGCGGCTTATATAAAGTGCTTGAACGGGTACGCGCTAAGTACCCTGCGGTGCCGATGATGCTTTGTTCAGGCGGTGGCGGACGTGTTGACTACGCCGCGCTGCAATACTTTACAGAGTTTTGGCCAAGCGATAATACCGACCCCATGGAAAGGATATTTATACAATGGGAGTATTCCTATTTCTATCCGGCCCTTATCAGCGCAAACCACGTTACCGACTGGGGCAAACAACCGCTAAAATTCCGTACCGATGTAGCCATGATGGGCAGGCTTGGATTTGATATTCCGGTAAATAAACTCAGCGGTAACGATCTTCAATTCTGCCAGCAGGCTGTTAAAACCTATAACACAGTAAAACAAATTATATTTCAGGGGGAGCAATACCGTTTGGCTGACCCGCGCGAACAAAACGTTGCATCGGTAATGTATGTTGATTCGGTTAAAACATCAGGCGTTATATTTAATTATCTGGTAAATAACAGGTTTGATGAGAGCAGCAAATTACCAATCCGCCTTAAAGGCCTTGATCCTGCAAAAAAATATACGGTTAAAGAAATTAACCTTTATCCCGGTGTTGTTTCACCAATAGATGGTGCGAAATCATATTCAGGTGATTTTTTAATGAGAATAGGTTTTAATCCCGAAGTTAACGCCGGCCGCACCAGTGTTGTACTTCAAATTAATGAAAGCAGGTAATGGCGTATTAAGGTTTGATACGCATTTTTACCAGGTTGTGTGACATGGTAACCAAATTGAACTCGGTCTTTACCGGGGAAGATTTTCAACTTTAGTATCTTTAGCGAACAATAGCTCAATAATGCATATCGCAAATAACACATAGATGGCGACAGATATATTTAACGTAACGATACACATGGTTTCAAGTCTTGACGGCTATATTGCCAAAAAAGACAATAGCGTTTCGTGGTTTGAGACCTCTGACAACTACGAGAAAGGGGTTAATGTTACTGAACAGGATGCGGAGGAATTTCTTAAAAAGATAGACTGCTATGTAATGGGTTCCCGGACATACGAACACGCTTTGGAACTTTCAAAATCTTATGGTTGGGTTTACGGAGACGTGCCGGTTATTGTATTAACGCACAGAAAACTGCCGGTTGACAGACAGAATATTGAAACTTATTCGGGCGATCTGAATAAACTTGTGAATGAAAAACTAAAACCAAACTACAAGAATGTTTGGATTGCAGGCGGTGCTAAACTTGCTAAAGATTTCATTCGTTTAAACTTAGCGGACGAAATAAGGCAGTCGATTCTGCCCATTATTTTAGGTGAAGGAACGCCGTTTTTTGATCAAATTGGAGAAGAACAAGTATTACACCTAAAAGACGTAACAGCCTACAAAAGCGGCATGGTGGAACTATGTTACGAAATAAGAAAATAATAGAATGCTCCAACAGGGTTTCCATGGGAATTGTACAGAATGAGAATTTTAAAAATCCACGGTGGAAATTAGTGGAGGTTGTAAATTGAACCAAAAAAATATTGGGTCAAATTAGCCATTAAATGCAAATCAGAAAGGAAATGGTTCGATATATGTACAGTCGGCATCACAACAGCTTTCAGATTAATTTCTGAAGGCTGTTTAATTTCCGGTAGCATCGGACTACTGACTATAAATCTATTACAGGATTAATATAAAAACCGAAAGGTTTTTTCAGGATGAAATTCAATCCACCAGATTCACCCCATTCGCATCCGTCGTAAGCACACCGCTCATAAAATCAAGAAATGGCCGCATTTTTTTAAATACATCGTTCACCCTGAACAAAAAATCAGGGCTCAATACTTCTTCATCGCTAAACAGGTGCCTGAGCATGAATTGTTTGTAGCGCAGCAGGTGGATAGCCGGGTGGTCTTTTGCATAACCGCGGGGGGCTGATCCGAGCTGTTCACCGTACAGGTTGCCAAAAGTTTCGATCAATGTTTGGTCTCCAAGCAGATCTTCCCAGTCCGTATAACTGGCGTCGATGTCCTGTCTTATCCGCTTCATATCATCTGAGTCTGGTCCCCAAAAACCTCCAGCCAGGCCCGAATTGCCCGGTTCAATGCGAATGTAATAACCGCCGCGCAGTTTTTTCGTAGCTCTTTTGAATGAAGCGCTCCAATGGGTATTATAGGGTGTTTTGTCTTTTGAAAAACGGACATCTTTATAAATCCTGAATACACTCTTTTTCCCGGAAGGGGTTTCAATGTTATCATGTTTGTTCATTTCAGCCAGCAGGGCGTCTGCAAACGCAATTATATTGTCATTGGCTTCAACATACCTTGCCTTATGGTTATTGAACCAATCACGGTTATTGTTTTTTGAAAGCGCTTTTAAAAAATCTATTGAATCTCTTTTAATGATGCAGATTGCCATAGCGCAAATATTGAGGATTGAGCCGGTAATTCGGTGAATAAAAATAAGTAATTCCCCTGAAATACCTTAATTACTTTAACAAAATTGTTACCCGAAACAAGGCAGGTTTTTAGCACTTTTACAACATAATATTAGCATTCTGTTTTTTAATAGATTTAGTCGGTTTGTAGTTAATATAACTTATTGATGGAATATCTGTTATAAGGATGTTGATTATTAAAAATATCAACCATACCGTTTCAAAATGGCGAATAATTTCAGCTCTGCTCATACACTGCGTTCCTTTTTGTTTATCACATGTTTGTTTTGTATATCACTTTGCAGTTATGCGCAAAATAAGCCCCGTCAAAATCCGGCGCAAACAAGCGTGGCTGCTCCTGTAATTGTTCCGGATACCACAAAAACAAATTTACTGTTGCCTGTTACCATAAAAGATACAGGTAAAAATAGTGCCGGTAATTATTTAACCCTGCAGCAATGTATTGATTATGCAATAAAACATCAGCCTGGTTTAAATATCTCAATGATAAATATAGATGTCGCTAAAACAACAAACGCGATAAGCTTATCGGGGGCGCTTCCACAGGTCAGCGCTTCGGGTGATCTGATACATTACATCCGGCAGTCAAACAGCAATCCGGCGCCGGGTACGGGTACTGGTTCAACCACAACAACAAAAGGACAATCAAGCGCCAATACCTTTATACCGGGGATAGCTGTTTCGCAGGCCATATTCAATCCAAGCCTTCTTTATGCGCGTAAAAGCGCACCTTTATATGTTAAACAAGCTCAGCAATCTACTGATAGTACCAAAATATTCCTGGTTTCATCGGTAAGCAAATCATTCTACACTTTATTGCTCACCCTCGAGCAAATTAATGTTTTAAAGGAAGATACCACCGCGTTTGGTAAAAGTTTGAGGGACGCCTATCACCAATACAAAGGGGGCATAGTTGATGAAACTGATTATGAACAGGCGCAAATTACGCTGAACAACACTATGGCGCAGTTAAAGCAGGCAAATGAAAATATCATACCGCAATATGCTGTTTTAAAAAGGTTAATGGGGTTCCCGCCCGAACAGCAATTCAATGTGGTTTTTGATACGCTGGAAATGATGAAAAGCATTCATATTGACACTGCCGAACAATTGCAATTTGAAAAGCGCATCGAATTCCAGGAAATCAATACGAATAAAGATTTACAAACCCAGCTTGTAAATTATTACCGCTACTCATTTATACCAACCGTATCTGCTTTCTATAATTATAATCTCAGTTTTCAAAACAGCAATTTCGGCAGCCTTTTCAGCGGCTCCTATCCGAGTTCCTTAGTTGGCTTATCTGTCAGCGTACCGATTTTCACAGGGTTTTCGCGGATCAATAACCTGCATAAAGCAAGGCTGCAGCAACAAATACTTAACTGGGATCAAACCGACCTCAAATCGGCGATATATGCACAATACACATCGGCATTAGCCAATTACAAAGGGAATTATTATAATTTACAGGTACTGCAAAGAAATGTTGCTTTGTCAAGAAGGGTTTACTTTGTTGTTACACTGCAATACCGGCAGGGTATTGTCCCTTATCTGAATGTGATCACAGCCGAATCAAATTTAATAACATCAGAAATAAACTACCTGAATGCTTTGTTCCAGGTGTTATCGAACAAGATAGATCTTGAAAAAGCAATGGGGAATATTTCTTACTAAAAGGCGAAAGCAGAAAGCTAAAAGCAGAAAGGTAACCGAAGCGATACTAATGACTAATTGATAAATAGCATAACATAGGTTACACTTTGAAGTGTAGCATAACATAGGTTACACAATATATAGTTCTTTGACATAAA
>JBIOHE010000304.1:0-5260 GCA_044448725.1 Sphingobacteriales bacterium
CCCATTGGCGGAGAGACTTGAAAAAATGACCAATGACCAATGACCAATGACCAATGACCAATGACCAATGAACTCAAAGATTGACGCCATCAATTATTATAACATCCTGGCTATGCTTATCGCATCGGGCCTCGCTGTCATTGTGCCTTTCGAGCTCGTGCTGCTATCCTATGCCATTCTTGGCCCTGCGCACTACCTTACCGAAATAACCTGGCTTAAAGGCAGGCAATTCTTCATCCTGAAAAAGTACGACTACTTAATTATTATAGCAGTAGTTGTTGTTTCCCTGCTTTTTAAGCTGCCGTATCCCAACCTTATATTTTATACTTTTGGCTTGTCATTCATACTTGTTGTTATAAAAGGCAACATTAGCCGGGTGCTTGCTTTTGTTATGCTTATTATTGCCGGCTACTTCCTGCTGACCAATAACCTGTTGCGCACCATTTTTGGTTTGTATATGCCTACGCTGATCCATGTGTATGTGTTTACCGGTGCATTCATGCTATTTGGAGCTTTAAAAGACAAAATTGTTTCAGGTTATGCAGCATTTATTGTGTTTTTAATTTGCCCGGTGCTGTTATGCGTTTTATTTACCACCTACCATAATACAACGGCCGCCTGGGCCGTAAGCAACTATAGGGATTTCGGCAGGATTAATACAACAACACTACGCAACCAGTCAATAAACATTTACACCAACCAGGCCAGTATTATATTAACAAGGCT
The DNA here is from genome assembly GCA_044448725.1 of Sphingobacteriales bacterium. Classification (GTDB taxonomy): domain Bacteria; phylum Bacteroidota; class Bacteroidia; order Sphingobacteriales; family Sphingobacteriaceae; genus Mucilaginibacter. Next base: position 727 of record JBIOHE010000304.1, read on the forward strand.
CATCGCATTTGCCTATACTTATCATTATATAAACTGGTTCAGTAAAACACGCATCATTAAATGGCACCGGATCTCAACAACCAAAGCCGTAATCATCGGGATAATCTGGATCGCGTCCGTTACCTTATATTTTTATAACTACCGCATAGGTATTAAATGGTTGTTCCTGCTTGGCCTGGTGCATGTAATCCTGGAGTTCCCGCTTAACCACCGCAGTTTTATAGGAATTGGCAGGCAATTAAAAAGCAGGCTGATAGGGGTGGAGTGAGTTGGTCATTAAGCCTCACCTAAATCCTCTCCAAAGGAGAGGACTTGAACTGCGCTCTTTTTTTAAAAGCCCTCTCCTTTGGAGAGGGTTGGGTGAGGCGAAATGACCAATGACCAATGACCAATGACCAATGACCAATGACCAATGACCAATGACCAATGACCAATGACCAAAACAAGATACAACACAAAACTTGCTGACAGAATACGCGAAGCATTGATGCATCTACCGGATGTGGTGGAAAAGGAAATGTTTAGTGGTGTTTGTTTTATGGTGAACGGAAAGATGTGCGTTTGCGTAAGCGGCGATGAATTGCTGTGCCGCATTGGCGCTGAGCAGATGGAAAACAACCTCGACGCAAATGGCTGCCGGCAGATGATTATGGCGAGAAACAAACCAAGTAAAGATTTCGTGTTTGTAAGTGAAGAAGGTTTTCTTCATCAAAAGGATTTTGACCGCTGGATTGCGCTCGCTCTGGCCTTTAATCCCAGGGCTAAGGCTTCAAAAAAGAAATAGATGAGGCATTGATACTATTACTTTATTTTTTCTACTTTCATACATACGTAAATCATACAACATAAGGATGAATACTCAAATAAAAAAAGGCAGGCGGCACATTGTTCAGGCAGCGGCATTGCTGATTTGTTTTTTTGTTACGGTAAAAGCAAAGGCGCAGGTTGCAAGTGACAGTGACCCGGCTACGAAGGAAATCATCAGCGTTATGCAAAAGTCGGCCGACGAGTGGAATAAGGGTAATCTCGAAGCTTTTATGAGCTTATACGATCCTTCGGCAACTATGATGATGCCCACCGGCCCGGCAGGAATGGATGTGATAAAGACTCTCTACGAAAAGAAATATTTTGACGGCAAAATGCCCAAACAAAATTTGCGTTACAGCGATATGGCAGTACGGCATTTAGGCCGGAAATATGTGCTGCTAACCGGCGCATTTACTTTATACGGCAATAGTTTACCCGAACGCTCGGGCCGCTACTCGCTGGTGCTCATCCACACCAAAAACGGCTGGAAGATACTTCATGATCATTCGGGATGATCTCAATTGAAATGCAATTGAAGTCGGTGAAATGGTAGATGTGTTAATTTTGTTTGTGCGTGGCCTATTCGCTTTGCATACGCGCCTAAGTTGAATAAATAAAAGATGCCATACTCAATCTTTCCCCCAAGCTTTTTTGCGCTTTTCAGTGCGCCACCTCAGCAGAAACTGCGGTCTGATCTAAATCGCCCGAAGTATTCAGCCTGTCTTCTTTTTCTTTGATGTTCAGCAGGTACAGCATAATGGCCACATTGGCGATGATAAACAATATCCGGATATTGCCCCAGTCGGATGGGTTTTGATTTAAAAAGATGTCGATACAAATTTCAACAAGTATAAATCCGGCAGCAATATAGCTCAGGGATATTTTGCTTAATTTTTCTAAATGCAATTTAACGTTATGCATAAATTACTCCAATCCTAAAAATTCTTTCTGTTTTATCTCCACCATGCCCGATGTTTTATCCAGTTTCAGGTAAATGCTTACGTGGTAGAAATTATTGTCGTACAAATAAATATTGTTACTCGCGTCTGCCCCGCGGAACTTTAGCTCAAGTCCGTACCTTTTGGCCTGACTTATCATATTGATGATGTTTTGGCTATCGGTTGAAGTATATACAACGGTCCGTAATTTTGTCCCGTCATACAGTTTGGTAAAACTTCCGGTAATTATTTCTTCGGTATTGGGTTTGTTGGCGATATTTTTAAAATATTCCAGTTCCTGCCCGTTTTCATCCTCTGTGTAGTCCTGCCTGAAAGCTTTTCCCTGTAGCAGGTTATTGTAAACCTCTCCGTTTGAAAGACTTGTAAAATAAATCAGGTCACTGAATTTTATGCTCTGCGCATACATGCCCGATGTGCAAAGAAGCAATAGGAGTATCAAGATAAGGTGTTTGTTCATGACAGTTTGAATTGTTATACAAATATACTTTTTAAAATTTAACTCAATTGCCCGGATGATAGGTTTTTTCAGCATGTTTAAGCACATCTTTTTTGTAAAACAGCACATCCTTAAACTTACCTTCAATATACATGCCAGCCTGGTCGGTAAAGTGTTTTGAAGCCGGATTAAACGATTCGCCGCCGGTTTCTATTGTTTTTGCCTTAATACGGGTACCAAATTCCACAGCCGCTATAAAACTGTTGCCCGAATAGCCATAACGTTTTTTTGTATTAAAGGTCCGGCTCTGAAACGATGGCAGCTGCCCGAAGGCAGATGAGGTGAGCCCGGCAGGCAGGCTTGGCAAACTGTCATCAAAACTGACGCCGTCTGCGGGCCGCTGGTAGCGGTTAATATCCCCCCATTGTATATTCCAGTCGCCATAGCGTTTCTTAAGGTCGTTTAATGCCTTTTTAAGGTTTTCCAGCAGCAGGTCATTGCTGATGTTTTGCAGCATGGCCCGTGTACGCGCCGTTTGATAAGTGCTTGCTTCCGCGGTTTTGGCAGGAGGTATATTCCTGAACATTAAAGTACCCCATTCAATAGCGATGGTGGTTGCCGCCGAATTTGCCGCTGTCCGTTTGTCCCATTGCCGTAAAATTCGCACAGGATCAGCAAGCGCCTGTTTAAGCGAATCGGGTGCGGAATTATAGGCTTCAAATAATTTGGGCAGCAGATCATCAAAAGCGGACAGGTAATGGTCGTACCCTTTGCTGATCAGTTGGTCAAGTGTGATGTTTTTGGCGTTGCCTAATAATTTTATGGCATTAACGGCGCGGTAGTTTTGACCGTCTGGCGCCATATAGGCAGGGTGTTTGCTTTTGCCGGGACTGCTTTCGCCGGATGATGCAAAAGGTGTCGAATTACAATTTTGTATCCAGCCTGTAGCGGGATTGTAAACGTGTACAAGTTCATTCAAATTATGCAGGCCCTGCCATTCAGTTGCAGCTGTTGATCCGTCAACAGGCAGGGTCCAGTCCAGATCAGGGTCGCGTTTTGGCATAAAGTTGCCGTACCAGAAAGCGATATTCCCCTGGTCGTCGGCATAAACGGTATTGTTGGTGCCATTGGAGCGCAGATCCATCGCCTTTTTATATTCAGCAAAGGTATTGGCTTTGGTGATGAGCCACGATTCGAGCAAGGCATTGTACGAACGGTTATTGGCTTTAAGCGCCAGCCATTTACCATCGCGGCTGCCCAGCACCGGGCCGTGATGGGTATAATACCCTGTAATAGTTTCCTGTTCGGTATGATCACCTTTTTTGATATTGATCAGCAGTTTACGGGTGGTAAGCGGTTTAAGTGCACCGTTGTACTCGTAATACCATTGCCCGTCTTTTTTGCTCACCTTTTCCGCGTACAGGTCGCCGACATCGGCATTGCTGCTGGTATGCATCCAGCCGCAGTGGCGGTTAAATCCCTGATAGACAAAAAACTGCCCCCAGGTAACCGCGCCGTAAACATCAAGCCCTTCATCGCTTACCATTTGCACCTCATTGCGGAAATAAAAGGGAACATGCGGGTTAATATACAACAGCGCATGCCCGCTTTTCGACTTTGAAGGCGCTATTGCAAAACCGTTTGAGCCGGTTTCGCGGTCATTGGCAGCAAGTTGGTAAACCGCACCCAGTTTTTCGCCCCCGCCGTCATAAAAATCACGGGTTTCACTCAGGTTTATGCCGCCGGTTACGGTTGCCGAAACACTGCCATCGGTGAACATCAGGGCGTACCAGGGTTCAAAGTGTTTAAATACCGTCGGCTTTACTTCCGGGTGTTTGTACAGGTAATAATTGACGCCATCCGCAAAAGCATCCAGCAGTTTTTTAAACCAGGGAGGACTTGTTTTATAGTCCTTTATAGCATCAGCAGTATCGGCTATCAGTTGTAATTGCACATCAGTATATAAACTTTTTTCCCCGTCAACTTCAGCCTGTTTCCCTAACTGGTATAAATAATTTTGTTCAATGCCTTTAAAATTGTCTTCACATTCCGCATACATCAAACCGAAAACAGCATTAGCATCTGTTTTACCATAAATATGGGGCACTCCCCAGTTATCCCTGATTATCGTAACTGCCCCGGCTTCATGCTCAAATTTTTTTATATCATTTGACATATACTTTTGTGCCTGCAGGAGAAATGGTGAGAGTATTAATCCGCAAAAAAGCAATTTTGTTATAGTAACAACAGTTTTACTAAATACTTGAAAATGAAAGCGATGATGTAATGCCATTTTTTGAATAAGTTCTAAATTTGCAGAATTATATATATA
>JBIOHE010000305.1:0-5251 GCA_044448725.1 Sphingobacteriales bacterium
CCCGGCCAGCCGGTGATCGTATGCTGCAGCTGGTTAAATATGTCGATATTGATCTGGTAAACCGGGCCCTGTTCTACTGCCAGCTGGGCCATCCCATGGTTGTTATAGTCTTCTTCGGTGAGTTTCAGTATCGGCTTGTTTACCGTTTCGGCCAGCCAGATCACCGCTTTCTTCTTCAGCCCGTTTTCCCAATGGCAGTCTTTTACCAGCCAGGGGGTATCAAACCTGGTAAGCTGCGAGGCCGCCGCTTCGTCTAATACAAACTCTACGTGCTGGGATAATTGCAGGAAGGTGGCCGGTACATCGCCGGAGATTTCGCCTTCCACCGCTTTTTTTACGATAGGGGCTTTTTTCTGGCTCCAGGCCATCAGGATAATCTCCCGCGCCTTGAATATCGTGCCTACGCCCATCGTTATGGCTTTGGTAGGTACGTTTTGCTTTCCGCCGAAATCCCGTGAGGCGTCATTCCTTGTTAAATCGTCAAGGGTAACCAGCCTTGTGCCTGAGTTTGGCGCCGAGCCCGGCTCGTTAAAGCCGATGTGGCCGGTTCGGCCTATACCTAATATCTGCAGGTCAAGGCCCCCGAGTTTGCTGATCTTTTGCTCATAGTCAAGGCAAAACGTCGCTACTGCGTCTTTTTTCAGGGTGCCGTCGGGGATATGTACGTTTTCCCTTTCTATATCCACATGGCTGAACAGGTTTTCGTTCATGAACGTTACATAGCTTTGGGCCGCTGTCGGCTGCATCGGGTAATATTCGTCCAGGTTGAAGGTAATTACATTTTTAAAGCTAAGGCCTTCTTCTTTATGCAGCCTTACCAGTTCGGCGTAAACGCCTACCGGGGTTACGCCGGTGGCAAGGCCAAGTACTGTTTTTTCGCCTTTGGCCTCCTTGCTCTTTATCAGCCAGGCTATCCGCCCCGCTACCGCTATCGACGCCGCATGCTGGTTGCCATATACTGTTACCGGCAGTTTCTCGTACCTTGTCTCCTCTAATAAGTTTAATCTCGCCATGTTGTATTCGTAAGTCTGTAGTATAAAGTCGCAAGTCTGGCTTAAGACTTGTGGCTTAAGACTTGCGACTTAGCAATAATTGTTCAAAACAAATATATCAGATATGTTTAGATAGTATGGGTATATTTTTAATTTTTGTAAATAGTTTAACAAATCCCTGAATTAAACCCATGTCAGCCCTCAATAAAAATCTGCAAAAGCTATTCAGCATCGCTCAAAAAACAGAGAAAACCGGCATAGGTTTAATGTCAGGCACCTCGCTTGACGGGCTGGACGTTGCTTTGTGCCGGTTCAGGGGCAACGGCTTGGAAACAACATTCAGTCTGCTCAAGTTCATTACTATTCCTTATACAGAAGATTTTAAGAAAGAAGTTCAATCGGTATTCGCACGAAGGGATGCTGACCTGGAAAAAGTTTGTCTGCTGAACGCATACATTGGCAATTTTCACGGAGAACTGGTTTTGCAGGCACTTGCTACATGGGGCATAAAACCGGAGGACGTTGATTTTATTGCAAGTCACGGGCAAACCATTTACCATGCGCCAAAAAGACTGCACCGGCAACCCGGCTATCCCAATGCAACACTGCAAATAGGGGACGGCGACCATCTTGCCCTAAAAACCGGGATATTAACCGTCAGCGATTTCAGACAAAAACATATTGCAGCGGGAGGTGAAGGCGCGCCGCTGGCATTATATGGCGATGTTTTGCTTGGCAGCAAAGCCGGGGAGAACCGAATCTTACTCAATATAGGCGGCATTGCCAATCTTACCTTTTTGCCTGCTGATGGTAATTATGCCGACATTTTATGCACAGATCTTGGTCCCGGCAATACGCTGATCGATGCGGCCTGCCGGAAATATTTTAATAAAGCGTATGATGAGGATTCAAGAATCGCTTTTTCGGGTAATGTAAATGGAGCTTTATTAAAAGCATTATTTGATCATCCGTTTTTCAAAGAGCATGCACCAAAAACAACCGGACCTGAATTATTTAGCACGGCGTATGTTGAGGAAGCACAGCGGAAATCAAACACCTTAACCATCAATAGTGACGATTTGATTTGCACATTAAGCGCGTTCACTGCAAAATCCATCGCTGATTTTATTTCGGACAATTTTAAAGTTGAAGACATTAAGCTGTTTGTCAGTGGCGGCGGGGCTAAAAACAAGTATGTGATGGATCATTTAAAAAAGGCCCTGCCGGGTGCAGCTGTTCAAGACACCGGCAGTTTGGGTATCGACCCTGATGCCAAGGAGGCTATTTTATTTGCGCTTTTGGGTAACGAAGCCTTATGTGGTGAGCCGATAAAAATCGGGAATAATCCAGCCGTATTGATGGGGAAATTTAGTTTTGCGGGGTAAAATATTCTGTGTTTTTAGGCAGTTATACTTTCTATACCCAGAAGATCAACTCCTCGGTTAAACTCCATCTTTTTTAGTTTTATTGCTTCGTTAATAAACGGTGATAATGATTGATAACCGTGTTTGCCCTGGAACCTAAAATAAATGATTTGATTTTGATTTTTGCTATCTGTAAAAGAGACATAATTGCCAACTCCCTGAGATAGCCTTGGATTAAAATCACGGACATACATCGATGACTGGCCATAATAGTCAGTAAACGAAAAATCAATAGCAATAATATCCGCTAATTTAAAAGTCTTGTCATCTATGATAATGCCATCATTTTCAAATTCTATCTCGCCGTCTATACTTCCACGTAGCGGTTTGTAAGAAAAGAATGAACTGGTGAGATAATACATAGTCAACAGAAACACACAAACAAAATATATTTTTACAAAATCATTGGGTGGCCCGGAATTATCGCCTTTAATCGCCCATAGTAAAAGAGCAGGCACAAGCCACAAAATAGCCATGGTTAAATTTGGTGTTAGCCGGAATTTGTCTTCTTCAGGTTTAAATATTTCAAATGAAAGTCTTTCCATCGTTGTTTGGTTTAGCTTTCAATTTTAGGAATAAATCACCATAGTTTACAAAAAACTTTCGGGCGGGAAAATTTGTCATACAAACAGACAATACATTCGCTCAGCCTCTTCACAAATTAATGGGCTCACTAAAAGTTACGGCGATCCATTCTCAAGCCACCTGCAAACCCGGCACTTCAACCTTATGCAGGCGCTGTTTTAATTTTTCTTTATGCAAAAACCGCCAGTGCAATAAACCAATAAGCAATGCCGCTACCCCCTGGGCCCTAAGGGTATCAGCCGGGCCTATCCATTTTGACACCGCCCCAACAATGATGCCGCCCAAAGGCTGCATCCCGAAAAAGGCCATCGCGTAAAAACTGATCACCCTGCCGCGCATGCTGGGTGCAACGGTTGTCTGGATGATGGTATTGCTGATTGTTATCTGCGACATCATACCAAAACCGGCTATAGCTACGAAGACAAGGGCAAGCCAGTAAAAATGCTCATGCGAAAACAAAATAAGCCCGGAGCCGAAAATCAGGGTGTTTATAAATAAGATCTTTTTAAGGTTTGCGCCTGTTTTTTGAGAAGCCAGGAATATTGCCCCCGAAAATGCACCAAGCCCGATAAAACTGTCGATGACGCCAAAGGTGCGGGCTGTCCCCCGAAAAACATCCCTTGCGAAATAGGGTATCAGGGTACTGAATGGTAACACAAACAGGCTGATCAAGGCCAGCATTATCAAAACAAACGCGATTGAAGGCGTGCGTTTTATATAGGCCATCCCCTCTTTCAACTCGCCGAATACATTTTCTTTATGAACCTTGTTGATGTAAGACGGCAGTTTCATCAATAAAAGTGAAACAATAACCGCCACAAAGCTTAAAGCGTTTAATAAAAAACAAGCGCCGTCACCCAGACTTTCCAGTACTATCCCTGCGATGGCAGGCCCGACAATCCGGGACAGGTTTACCATAGACGAATTCAGCGCCAGTGCATTTGGCAAATCGGCTTTATCATCTACCATTTCATACACCAGGGATTGTCTTGCAGGCACATCAAAGGCGTTGATGATGCCCAATACCACACTCAGGCTAAGGATCTCCCAAACGGCATAATGTTTCAGCAAAATTAAAACGGCCAGCAGCAAAGCCTGTATCAACGAGGCCACCTGGGTGGTAAGCAATACCCGGTAACGGTTATACCTGTCGGACACGACGCCGCCGATCAGCGAAAACAGGAACGAAGGGAACATACTTGCAAACAGCGTTACACCAAGCATAAAAGTGGAATGCGTCAGCGTATAAATTACCCAGCTTACCGCTGTTTTTTGCATCCATGTACCTATAAGCGAAACAGATTGCCCTGTAAAAAACAACCTGTAAATACGGCTTTTAAAAGCCCGGAATGTTCTTAATTTATTTGTTATTGCTGTAGCCATTTTAACCCTTCTGTTACCATTTTCACTTGAAATCAACCAATTTGGTTAGCGGTTTTATAACCTGTTTCAGTAATAATTGCTCTTCGGCTGTGCAGCCCTCTGTTATTGCCTTCGCCAGCCATTCATCCCGCTCATGCCGGAACTGCTGCAAGGTGTTTTCCCCGGCAACTGACAATGAAATATTTACTTTTCTTTTATCGGTTTCTGATGGTTGCCGTATGATAAAGCCTAACTCAAAAAGATGGTTAAGAACTTGCGACATGGATTGGTTGGTGATCATTTCCATCGCCGCGAGTTCGCTGGGGAGTAATGCCTTGTGCTGGTACAATAGCGACATTGTTGACCGCTCGGTGAGCGATAACTGTAGCCCGGTTGGCGACTCTTTCCTTAATTTTTTTATCAGGCGGGTAATTGCCGTGCGCAGGTCCGAAGCAAATTGAAGATCGGTATTAGCATCCATTTTATAGTAAGTTAGCCTTATAAGTTTACCTTACAAATATAGCATGAATACTTTTACGTTGAAAATAAAAGTATCATTTCAAAGTCAATATTGATTGGAATTAATTCTTCTTGTCCATCGTAAATTAAACGGGGGTTTAATTAAAATAGCGCTATAACGCCTTGTATGGGTAAGCGTTTCATCCCGGCTATCGGGAAACTAAAAAGAACCTAATTATGATGATAAAAATGTGGTTTTCTAAGACACCGAAGAGGCGTAGCCTCGATAAATATTATAGCAACGAATTTTAATCCGTTGAAAACGCCAGGAGGAAAAGATTAAGATCCGCCCATTGGCGGACTCTTAATATTGAATTCATGTAACAACGGGTTAAAACCCGTTGCTACAAAATGTTTCGAGCCGAAGGC
>JBIOHE010000306.1:0-5230 GCA_044448725.1 Sphingobacteriales bacterium
CACTATTCATTTTTTCGAAAAGGTATTGGGCTTTTTTAATGTCGTAGTCATTTTTCAGGCACACATCAAGGTCGGCAGTGGCAGAAACGTTATCTCCCTTTTTGATTTTTGCCTCAGCTCTGGAAATAATAGCTTCGTAAAAATCATTTTTTTGTGCAATGGCAATATTGAGGTCAATCAGAGCTTTGTCATATTCCCCTATTTCCATTAATAATCTGCCCCGGTGAAAGCGGTAAATCTCATTTTTGGGATCGAGTGATACAGCCTTTGAATAATCGGCTAAGGCACCAGCGCTGTTATTGCTTTTTCTTTTTACATCACCCCTGCTGTCACAGGCATTGGAGTTGTAGGGTTCTATTTCGAGGGCCTTATTCAGATCTGCTAATGCACCTTTTGTATCGCCTGTTTCAAATTTAATATACCCTCTGTAAGTGTAATAGGCAGATGAATTATCAATTAACTGTATTGCTTTACACAAATCGGTAAGGGCATCTGCTGTTTTTTTCAATTTATTAAAGAGTAATCCTCGCTGGCACCAATACTCCGCATTATCCGGATCTGTTTTTAGTGCTTTGTCGAAGTTTGCCATAGCTTCCTGAAGCTTATTCTGTTCAACAAAAAGATTTCCTAAAGAAAAGTAAACCGAAGCGGTAAACAGTTTATCATTCTTCGCATCATGGTTAAGGGCTTGGTTGAAGTCTGACTCCGCTTCATCGTATTTTAAAAGGCCTGTGTAAGAAAGTCCGCGCGCCAGAAATCCACTGGTGTTACCTGAATCTTTTGCCAAAACAATATTCGCGCAGTGCAGGGCCGATGCGTATTTTTCATTTTTAATATTTCTAAAAGCGCCTGCAATAAACTCATCAATTGTTTGAGCCTTGCAAGTATTAAAATCCTGAAAAACTAAAGTCATCAGAAAAACAATTATAAGGCTTAAGTTTTTCATGGTTTAATTTATATTTTTGGTCAAAATTGAATTACGCTAAGTGTTTTAAAAAGCTATCAGGTTTTAACCTGACAGCTTTTTTGTTTATCGGATGTTCAAATCTTAAGGTCAGAACAAATCGTTTAAGAAAATGTTATAGTGCCTTACTTGCTATCATCCATTCGCATTGTTAACGGCGTTTTTCCATCGGTTATAATTATTTTTTCATTGGTGGATGCGGCCAGCGCTTTCATGACATCAATACTTTTAAATTTAATAAGCATGGGTGTAATGGTAGAGTTTGCCAGATCCTGCGTTTTTTTGGAGGCCTGCGCTTCAATGATGCTGCGTTCCGCTTCTTTTTTTTGTTTTTCAATTGAGAAATCGATCTGCATTCTTTCTTGTTGGATCTCTGTTTCTATTCCCCTTTTTTGTTTCTCAAATGCAAATTCCATTTCCTTGCGCTGTTTTTCTATCCCGGCATCGGTAGATTTTTTTTGTGTGAGAATGTCTACTTCTTGTTGCTTGATCATTTGCTCTGAAAGCACTTTCTTTTCGATGGCTTTATCAATTTCGTCAGGCACATCGATATCGTGTATTAAAACCTGATCAATAACAAAGCCATAATGACCGATGTCTTTGTTGATGTTTTTAAAGATAGATGCTTCCAGTGAATCGCGCTGTGTCATCAGATCCATGGCGCGAAAATGAAGGCACGTTTCTCTAGCAATGGCTGATAGGTTGTTCATGATTACTTCATTTTCATAATTCATTCCCAATGTTAAATAAATAGTTCGTATTGCTTCTGGTTCAATATGATAAAGCATTGTAAGGCTTACTTTTGCCTCCAATCCTTCTTTTGTTGGTAGCATCGTATGCAACGCCATCTCTTTCATCCTTGTACTGAAACGCACAAAAGTTGTGTTCTGCTTGCATCTGTATTTCCCTGCAATAAAATATTTGTCATCCAGTTTTCCGCGTTTCACTTTTAATGCTACTTGTCCCGGTTGAATAATAACGCAACTTTGTGCGACTAAAATAAGAAACGCCAGAAAAAATAAAAGGCTGCTCATCTTATAGGAACCTTTTTTGAATGGATTTGTTTTTGCAATTGTTTTCATAAATAATTGTTTTTAGTTTTTAAAATGATTTTTACAGATCGTTAAATCATGGAGCGTTGATTCAGAGTTCAGGAACGAGAAAAATTTTACCTAGAAATTCCAGAGTGGAATTAGTAATTGTGACAATTAGAGGGGAGTTTTCACAAACGGAAAACGGAAATCATAAGAAATATCTTTTCCGCATAATGTTTAAGAGGATGAATGAACGGAAATGAAAAGGTTACCTCCGCAAACGAAAAGATTTTGTCAAGTGAAGAAAAACCGGAAAAGACAGGAATGCTTTTAACATGAGCCTTCATGTCACTGGTATCTTCCATTGACTCACAACAAAGAGACTCTTCCTTGGTTTGATTATTTAAATTGATAATGAAAGAATTTCTGTTTGTGTGAGCCTCTGAATTGAATGAGGATCCGGATTCAGTTGCTGTTTTGTTGTGACTCGGCGAAGCAATGGATGCATGCAGACACCAAACAATGAAAATGAATGATAAATATTTTAATGTCGTTTTCGTGTGGGTGATTCTTGATCAAGATTACATCAAAAACCATACGCTTTCCAATTTTCAAAGTTAAAAAAATATGTTTTTAGTATAAATTAACTATTCAGCGCTAAAATGTTTTATCAATTGGCAGGCAAGTTTTTTTATAAATCGAAACAATGAATGGTGTATCCTTATTTCTTTCATTGGCGATAGAGTATGTCGGTCTTATTTTTTCATACAAACGTATTTTAGGCTGTTTTTGAATTTTGCGGTTTCTAATAACTCAACAATTTGTTGTGATAAGTGACATACTAAAGACCCCCTTTTTTCATCTGCGTTAACCTCCACATTCTGAAATCTAAATATTTAAGTATTGAAACAGTGAGTGAATACCCATTACTAATGATTGACCTAAGAACCTAAACTTTCGATATTTCCTATATTTGGTAAAATTAATCAGAATATGAAAGCAATATTTACTTCTTTGCTTGTTTTAAGCCTGTCTTTTATAAAAGGGCAAAGTGAAATTTATCAGAGTTTATTTTCATTTTTATCTTCAGAAACAATAGAATCTCCCAACGACCGGTTAATTGCAGTAAATGTTTGGTCGCTTGATAATAAAGAAAGTCGCGCATTAAACCAGGAGTTTGAAAAAGTATTTACTGCTTATACCGGCGCATGGTTAAAAGGAGGAAACAAAGGCCTTGTTGCCGTCATTTATTGCATCGATAAAAATAATGTTCAGATAAATATTGCCTTGAAAAAAGATGGTATCATAAAGGTAATCAGTACCAATTCGGAAAATAAAAAGCTTACAACAGTCTTAAAAGATAAAAGTCCGGGGTATAATTGTGTATTCAATAAGGATGGTAAAATTGTATATGAAAATCTTAAAGAAGGAACTGTATTTGATTCAATTCATAATTTAATTAGTAGATGAATAACTTTATTCAACGTATAGGTGTTCTTGCTTGTATCATCATTGGATTGAACGGGCAGCTTTTTGCTCAAACCACATGTGGAGGGGCATTGAATCAATGCGTTACCAGCCAGTGGAATATAACGGCACCAATAGTTGCACAGGCCATGCCCTGTACATGTTGTACCACCAATCCTTGCACAAACCCACAGTTTGTAAATTCAGGATGCTTATTATCAGGTGGACCCAATGCTACCTGGCTAATTATTACTATTCAAACTTCCGGTAACCTTGGTTGGAATGTTGGTTCAAATGCAAGTGGATTTCCTCAATTGGGTTTTTACGATTGGAGCATGTATCCTTATACAGCAACTACCTGTGCTCAGATAGCTGCCAATAATTTGGTTCCTGTTGCTTGTTGCTGGAATGGTACTAGTGTTGGTGGAACCGGCATGGGACCTATCCCTGCGGGTGGAAGCTCTGTTAATTATCAACCTTCAATTGCTGTTACTGCCGGACAACAATTCATAATTTGCATAACCAACTGGAGTTATGCCACAGGTACAGTGGTATTTCAGAATAGCGGTACTGCTCAACTGGGCTGCTGTACAGCACCAACTATTACCGCTGTTTCTAATCCTACCGCAATTTGTATCGGTCATTCAGCCACACTAACTGCGGGTGGAGCAAGTACCTATACGTGGAGTCCGGTTAACTTAACCGGCCCAACAATCGTAGTTTCACCAACTGCATCTACGATTTATACCGCAACCGGCACTTCTACATCAGGATGTGTTGGTACAAAAACTGTTGCTCTTACAGTAAATCCAAGCCCAACAATTACTGCTCAAGCCACACCAACATCTGTTTGCCTGGGACAAAGTGCTGTATTAACGGCCTCCGGCGCAGTGACGTATACATGGTTACCAGGTAACATCATCGGATCGTCGGTCACTTTTACACCAATAGCAACAACGGTATATACTGTTATAGGTACTTCAGCAGGAGGCTGTACTGCCTCAACGACTACTACCATAACTGTCATTCCAAATCCAACCATTACGGTAAATTCAGGCACGGTTTGCTTAGGAGGAGGACTTACCTTAAATGCTGGCGGAGCCAGCACGTATACCTGGCAACCTGGCAATATCAACGCTTCTTCTGTGACTTTTTTCCCGTTAACAACAACAGTTTATACGGTCACTGGTACCTCGGTGAGTGGTTGTACCGCGTCGGCAACAGCCACCATCACTGTAAATCCATTACCGGTGGTAGTACCAACGAGTAATAGCCCAATTTGCACGGGAGGCACACTCAATCTGGCGGTAGGCGCAGCAACTTCTTATACCTGGGCAGGTCCCAACGGTTTTGCCAGCAATGCTCAAAATCCATTTATCAATAACGTAACAGCGGTTAATGCCGGCAACTATACAGTAACCTTAACCAGCGCCCAGGGTTGTACCGCGTCGGCGAGTACCAACGTCATTATTAACCCAACCCCAACCATAGCAGTAAGCAATACAGGGCCTTATTGCTCGGGTTCTACTATTAGTCTTTCAGTATCAGCCGCCGCCTCTTATACCTGGGCAGGGCCAAATGCCTTTGCCAGCAACGCACAAAACCCAACCATTGTAAATGCCCAGGTGATTAACGCAGGAGCTTATACAGTAACCATAACAGCGGTGGGGGGATGTAAAAACACAGGAACCACAACTGTTATTGTTAACCCGAGCCCAACCATCACAGTAAACTCCGGAACAGTTTGTTTGGGATTTGGAACTAC
>JBIOHE010000307.1:0-5226 GCA_044448725.1 Sphingobacteriales bacterium
ACCCATCCCTTTTAATATAATATTTCTTTTACGTTTCATATCAATTTTTATTAGGTTGATAAGTTTAAATTCCTTTATTATAAATTAGTTTTTATAGAGAAGGCAAAAGACCGGACGCCGGGCAATTGGTTCCATTGAATACCCTGTACATTGCCTGTACCTGTTAAACTTTCGGGGTTCATATTGTCTGGCAACTTTGTAAATAAATAAAACAAATCACGGCCTATTATCGAAAGTGTTAAACCCTGCAATACTTTACTGTCTTTTATAATACTTTCAGGCACCCTGTATGAGAGGTTAAACTCACGCAGTTTAGCCCAGCTGTTGGTAAATATGGCATTACTCCTTACCATGGGTATATTACTCCATGACTGGTAGTTGCCTGCATATTTCCACCATGAATTTACCACGGCGGTATTAGCCTGGCCATTTGGCGTAACACCGGGCAATATCACGCCCACATTTCCCTTAGTACCGTCGGGATAAGTATATGGCAACCCGCCGCCATTACGCTCCACGAGGGTTTCAGGCGCCTGACCCTGTCCCATAAAAGAGGAATAATCCCCCGACCAAATCTGTCCGCCAAATTTAAAATCGGTAAGCACATAAAGGCTGAAGTTTTTGTACCGGAAAGTATTGGATAAACCACCTGTAAGTACAGGTGTTGCATTGCCTATTTTTACATAACCTGGCGTGGTTGCATATTGCGCACCAATTACCGGGCCGTTCCCGGTATTCGTGCCATCGGAATAAATAAGATTAACTACTTTCTGTCCGTTTAAATATTTATAGTCGTAACCATAGATGGTACCATACTGATCGCCTACCCGTGCATTCATGTTAACACCATTTGACCCAAACCAGGTGCCCAGAGGGATCTGATTAACACCGGGAGAAAGTGACATCACCGTGTTGCTGTTATGTGCACCATTTATACCGATATCCCAGCTAAAGTTTTTGGTACTTATTGCTTTGGCATTTATAGTAAATTCTATACCGCGGTTTTGCAGTGAGCCCGTATTAATAGTGATCTGGTTAGCACCGGAAGAAGAGGCAACAACGATTGGCAATATCTGGTTGTATGAGTTGATGTTGTAATAAGTGAAGTTAACATCTATCCTGTTATTAAAAAAGCCCAGTTCTGTTCCAATTTCAACTGATTTGGAAGTTTGCGGAGCTACAGGCGTTGGCAAAATGGAAGGAACAGTGAGTGCCGACTGCCCACCCAATGTGTTTTGGATATAGTTAAAGATGGTTTGATACGGTACTGTACCATTGGCGCTGGATGCATCCGCAATGCGCAACTTTCCAAAACTGAGCCAGTTTTTTACAGCATCCATTTTAAATGCATCGGTAAATACAAAACTTAAACTGGCCGAAGGGTAGGCAAAAGACCTGTTGGAGGCCGGTAAAGTAGATGACCAGTCATTTCTTTCTGTAAGTTCTAAAAACAGGTATTTTTTATAGGATAAGTTAGCGAGCGCATACGCCGAATTGATTTCGCTTTCCAGCCTGTTTTCGCTTGGTTTAAAAACAGTACTGCCAGTATAGTTAAGCAAATTATACAGAAATGGTACGGCAAAAGGGCCATTGTTATAGGCAGATAGGTCGTACATTTGATTATGATAATTACTGGCACCCAGGCTGATGCTGCCGTCTATATTTTTAAACAAATCTTTCTTATGCGCGGTTAGCAACGCATCCGTATTCACCGTCTTAACATTAGACAGGTCATTGGAATATTTACCATTTAATCCTGTCACATCAGTTGGCGTGTCTTTGGTTTCAAACTGGTTGGTATAATAATTAATACCGGTATGTGCGGTAGCATTTAACCATGGAAGGATATCAGCAATTAACCTCAAAGAACCGATCAATTGGTTTTGGGTGAACGTGGTATTATTTTCAAGCGTATTCCACCAATAATTTTGCATCCCCATGCTTGGGTAGGGGCCATTGTTAATCACCGTCTGATTTTGTGATCCATCAGGGTTAAAGGTCAAACCCCTTTCCAATGGCTTATAATCCGCAGGCAGTCCATAAGTGGTAATATAGCCTACGCCGGCTCCTTGCGGACTACTTGTTTCGCCATAAATATTGGGAGGATTTAACCTGTTCAGGTTTGTATAGCTTACCGTGGCCTCTACTTTTACTTTGCTGCTTACATTTATAGATGACCCAACATTAAAAACATTGGTATTGGAGGTACTGTTATAAGCTATCGCGTCATTATTGGTCCTGGTGTACGAAACACGCAGGGTTCCTACATCGCCGCCACCCGAAAAAGACACATTGTGGGTGGTTGTTTGCCCCATTTTATAAAAACTTTTAAAAACATTGGGGTTGCCGGTATAGGGCCTTGTAACGCCATCCCACCAAACCAGCGGCTGACCTGTCATTTTAGGGCCCCAGGAAGCGCCATCACCCGGGAAGCCGATATAATTATAAAAAGGGCCGCCGCCGGGGATATTCTGATAGGCTGCGCCGTATTGGTCGTTTTCATTAAACTGCCTGTTGTTACCATTGGCATCCTGTAAAAATGGCGCGTTGGCCGAATATAATGCCTGCGTCATGCCGCTGCCATATTCGTCCTGTAATTTTACAAAGCGGTAAGGATCATTCCAGCGGTCAGTAAAATTATACGATATTCCCAGGCCCTTTTGTTTAGCGCCTTTTTTTGTAGTGATCATGATGACGCCATTTGCGCCCCTTGCACCGTATAATGCCGCGGCGGTAGGCCCTTTCAGCACGTTAGTACTTTCTATATCGTCAGGATTAATGGTATTCAAAAAAGAGCCGTAGTCCACCGGTTGATTTGTACTGACATCATTATTTTGCCCCAGCATGTTTTGTGTGGTAAGATTTGCACCACCAGGCAAAATAGTTTCATTATCAATCATTACGCCATCTACCACAATCAATGGCTGGTTATTGCCCAATAAATTGTTAACACCACGTATGATGATACGGCTGGAACCACCTTCTACCCCATTGGGTACCGAAATATTCAGGCCGGCAACTTTTCCCATCATGCCCTCTGAAATATTGGGGGGATCAGCTTTAGTGATTTCTGCTCCCGAAAGCTGCTGGTCAGAATATCCCAATGACCTTGCTTCCCGCTTTATACCAAGCGCTGTTACCACTACCTCATTCAAACCGCCTGATTCAACAAGGATAATGGTTAATGATTTATTGCCGCTTACTGTTATTTCCTGACTTTTAAACCCGATATAACTTACAAGCAAAATGCCATTTTCGGGGACGTCAATGTTGAATACGCCATTAATATCGGTAATTGTACCTGCATTTGTCCCTTTTACTTTTACAGATGCACCGGCTAAAGGCTGGCCTTTCCCGTCGGTAACTTTTCCGGTAATTTTTATCGGAACCGGTAACGCCATTACATCTGCAATACTGTTAACCGCTTTTGGCTTAATTACAATTGTGTTTTGCACAATAGAATAAGTTAAAGGCAAATCTTTAAGACAAAGGATTAAGGTTTGATCTAAAGTAGCATTTTTTACATTTAGTGAAATTTGGGGTGAATGTTTTATTAATTCAATTTTATACCAAAAGGTATATCCGCTTTGTTTTTCAATCTTTTTGAATACTGATTCAAGAGATGCATTTTTTTCTGAAATCGTTATGTTTTGACTGAAACTTGCCGCACTAATGTGCAGACAGGCGGTAATTAAAATAATTGTGGTCAGCTTCATAACCAGTAAGATTTTATTGAGCCGCCTGTATTCATTTCGCGGCTCATAAAGAGTAGAAAATTCCATACTTTTGTTTGGTTTTTGGGTTGATAATTAATTAAATAAGGTTATTTACATTTTTCGTTTAGCCCAGCCATTTGGCCGGAGGTGCTCGCAACACTATCCGGCTTTTTTATCAGCATCAGTTAAGCAGCCTGGCCGCTTAACCTTAAAAGGCAATTGTTCATGATTTTACAATAATCTTTCTCCCTTCTATCGTAAAGTTTATACCGCTTAGTTCTAAAATTTTCAATACCTGTGATACATTTACATTCCGGGATATTTTCCCCCTGTACAAATCGGCGGGTAATTTTCCTTTAAATTCTACATCTATATCATACCACCGGGCAATTTGCCGCATGATAGTCTGTATATCAGCCTCGTTAAACTGAAATAAACCATTCTTCCAGGCCACAATCTCGTCGGTATCCGGATCATCCTTTACCGCAAAAGTTCCGTTATTGGCTAACACCGATTGTTGTCCCGGACGGATCATCACAACAGCATTTCCCGAATAAACCTTAACACTGCCTTCAAGCAGGGTGGTTTTTACAGTTGCTTCATTGCTATAGGCATTAATGTTAAAATGCGTACCCAGTACCTGTACTGTTTGCGTAGCGGTTTTTACATTAAATGGTTTGTCTTTATTTTTAGCAACTTCAAAATAGGCTTCTCCGGTCAGTTCAACCGTTCTGTTTTTGCCTGTAAAAGCGGTAGGAAATCTTAATGACGAGGCAGCATTCAGCCATACTTTTGTGCCGTCGGCCAGTACGAGTTGGTATTGGCCCCCATTAGGAATTGTAATGGTGTTATAAGAAACTTCATTGCTGTTAGCCGCTGTTGCTTTATAGGATATCAGGCTATCCTGCTTAACAACACGTGTACCGGCTTGTGTAGAAAGATCACCATTTTTAGCATTATTCAAAATCAACTTAGTGCCGTTGGCGAGTGTTAAGATCGCCTTATTGCCGCCTGGCGCTATATCGGTCTTATAGGGCTTGTTTTGGGCTATTTGTTGTGATTGCCGGGTATGCCGGCTGTAAAAGAAATAAGCGCCGGCTGAAACAAATATGAGTATTGCCGCGGCACGCATCAGGGTACCTCTGTAAAAAGGTACTGTTTTATTTTCCTTTATGCTGATCCTGTTGACTATCCCTTCCTTTAAGCGGTTTTCCAATATTTCTGTTTCCGGTCCCGTCAATTGACCGGTAAACTCCGTTTCATCGCCAAACAGGTCATAGTATTGTTCTATTATTTGAATTTCAGCAGGGGTGGCTGTTCCGTTCAAATACTTTTTTGTTAATATCCGGAATTCTTTTTTCAGTTGGGGCGACATAGTTCTATTCTTCTATAAGTACAGTATATAAAACTTGCATAATATCCCATGCCATGAAATAATTTATTAAAACCCGGTTAACCTAATTTTAATGACTGATAATTTAACGCAATAAACAAAAGGGGCTGTGTAAAC
>JBIOHE010000308.1:0-5201 GCA_044448725.1 Sphingobacteriales bacterium
AATAATAAACTAATGTCATGAAGGAAATTGCATTAATTGTACATGAGGATGCAACATTATCCACCGTTACCGGGGCTATGGATATGCTGATCCATACCAACAACCTTTTCCGGCAATTGAATAAACCGCAGCCGTTTAATATCGTACTGGCTTGCGAAAAAGCAATCAACGACCCTTTATTTGTCCCTGCGACTTTAGTCAACTACCGTACCATTGCCGAAGTTGGCGCACCGGATCTGATTATCGTCCCTGCTTTTTACGGTGACCGGGATATGATGCTTAAAAAACACCAGGAGACGATTGAATGGATAAACCGGATGTACCAAAACGGCGCCGAAGTGGCCAGTTTATGCTCCGGCATCTACTTTCTTGCGGAGGCGGGGCTTTTACCCGGCAGGTCATGCACCGCGCACTGGAGCGACATGGACGATATTGTACGGCGCTACCCCGAAGTAAACTTTCTTTCGGATATGGTGATAACCGATCAGGAGGGTATTTATACCAGCGGCGGCGCTTTCTCTTCCTTAAATCTGATATTGTACCTGATAGATAAATTTTGCGGAAGAGAAGTTGGTATCTGGGCAAGCAAAATGTTTTCGCTTGATATGGACAGGGTCCGCCAATCGCATTTCGCGGTATTTAAGGGGCAGCGCCAGCATAAGGATGACGAGATATTGAAGGCGCAAACCTATATCGAACAAAACCATCATTTGCAAATCAGTATTGATGCGATTGCCGAACATACCAATATGAGCAAACGCAACCTCATCAGGCGTTTTAAAAAAGCCACCCACAATACCCCTTTTGAATATCTGCAAAGGGTAAAAATAGAAGCAGCAAAAAAAGCGCTTGAAAAGGGCGCCCAAAATATCAACCTCTTAATGTACGATGCAGGCTATAACGATATAAAAACCTTTCGCGAAGTTTTTAAAAAGATCACCGGACTTACACCGCAGGACTACAGGAGAAAATACAACCGAAAGGAAACGATACTTAACTAAATTATAATCGCGCAGGCTAAACCCGCTTAGCAGGTGATAAAAAAATTACTCATTCAAGCGAAACGCATAAACAGACTATAGGGAACCGCAATAGCTGTTCAAAGTGTTGGGGGCCGCTTGCGGCAATTTGATATATATAGCCAAGGGGCTACGGATGTGGCTGCTCCCTTTGGGCTATGCCCTGTGCAGGTATATAGCGCACTTTCCTTTGGCCTGCTAATATTTTTCAGCAATGAAAGGGCGTAATATATCAACGATGGGTGCAGCCCATCAATACACCATGGGACGATCACCTGTAAAAAACTGCCTGCACATCGCGTTTAGCACCAAACACAGGCAGCTGCTCATCCTTCCGCCTTACAAGCACAAACTGCACAGATATCCGGGGGAGGTATCTGTAGCAACCTCGAATGTCGATCGGCGGATATACCGACCACGTCCACATCCTTTGCACGTTATCAAAAAAAAACAGCCCTGATGAAATTAGTGGAAGAGGTAAAGTCCCATTCATCCACCGGGACTCATCCCGGTGGATGAAAACCCCTGACCCTTCGTTAAATAATTTTTACTGGCAGGACGGCTAAGGCGCATTTTCCGTAAACCCGTCAGACATAGAAAAGGTTATTAATTATATTGCCAGCCAGCACGAACACCACAGCCGGAAATCTTTCCAGGATGAATACCGGGCAATTCTTAAAAAATATGAGATGGAATACGACGAAAGGTATGTTTGGGATTGATATATTCGCCGTTGCCCTGTCCGGCTCCTTTCAACTCAAATAATAAAGCAACCAACCCCAAATCACAATTTTACATTAGCACAATATATTTTTCCCTATCTTGATTGCCGATTGTATTATCTTCCTTTTATTTGCGTTTACTGGATATTGGTACGAAGGTCTCCAATGGAGGTTTTTTAGCGTTGAAATATGAATTCTGCCGAAAACTATGAGTTATTAATTGCTAAGATCAACGTTTTTATCCGTAAATACTATTTTAACAGGTTTTTACGGGGACTGATCTTTTTGGGCGCAGGCCTGTTTTCGGCCTATGTGGTTATTACCGTAAGCGAGTATTTCGGCAATTTTAATACCCTGTTCCGCACACTGCTGTTCTATCTTTTTATTTTTCTTAATATCGGCCTTATAATATGGCTTATTATTCCGCCGGTGCTGGCCTGGTTAAAACTGGGCAAGTCCCTAACGCACGACCAGGCGGCAGAAATTATCGGCAGGCATTTTAGCGGCGTGAGCGACAAACTGCTCAATACCCTGCAACTTAAAAAACTTGCGCAGGAAGACCCGCAGCACCGTGCCCTGATAGAAGCCAGTATCGACCAAAAGATTGAAACCTTAAAACCAATTAGCTTTCCGTCGGCTGTAAATATTAAAGAAAATGCCAGATATCTCAAATGGGCCATATTTCCAGCGGGTGTAATTTGCATCCTCGCCCTCGCGGCGCCATCGGTATTAACCGAAAGTACCAAACGGCTCATCAGGCATAACGAATATTTTGTGCCTGTCGCCCCCTTTAGTTTTATCGTTGAAAACAAAAGCCTTTCGGTAGTACAGGGCGACGACCTGAAGCTGGATCTGAAACTCGAAGGCAATAAACTCCCGGCGGATGTATATGTAGAAACCGGCAGCAATACCTTTAAACTGGATAAAGCAAACGTTAGTCGTTTTACCTACCTGTTCACCAACTTACAGCAGAATACCGTGTTCCGGCTGAGCGGCAATGGCTTTACGTCCGCCCAATACGAAATAAAGGTTAACCTTCGCCCGGCCCTGCTTCATTTTGATGCAGAGTTGAACTATCCGGCTTACCTGCACAAAAAAAACGAAACGGTACCCAACGCGGGCGACCTCACTATCCCGGAAGGAACAACAATAAAATGGGATTTCCATACCCAAAACGCCACCAGCCTGCTTTTTTATATGAACGGCGCCGCCGGGGCTGTCAACCCCAACGGGCCGGATATGTTTGAGCACCGCGAAAGGGTTTTAAAAAACAGCGTTTATAAAATAACCCCTTTAAACGCCAACGTAAACCATGCCGACTCTGCCAGCTACCGGGTTAATGTAATTGCGGATGAGCCGCCAGCCATCGCCGTTCAGGAAAAACAGGATTCGGTAAGTATGAAAGCTTTGTATTTTGATGGCCGGATACAGGACGACCATGGGTTTTCGTCCTTAACATTTCATTACCAGGTTGGCGCACCGGGCGATAAAGCTGCCCTCAAATCGTTCACCAAACCTGTAAAAGCAGATCTGAGCCAGACACAGGCCGAATTTTTTTATTACTGGAGCATAAAAGACCTGGGCATAAAACCAGGCGACAAGCTCAGCTACTTTTTCGAGGTGGCCGATAATGATGGTGTGAACGGCCCAAAAAAAGTACGGTCGCCGGAGCATACGCTAAATATCCCTGATGCAAAGGAACTGAACAATGAGCTGAATGCCGGTACACAGCTGGTAAAGCAAAAAATGGAGTCGGCCATTAAGCTTGCCGGGCAGATCGAGCACGATTCACAAAAGCTTAACCAGTTATTGCTGGATAAGAACAACCTTACTTTTGATGAAAAGAAACAGATAGAGGACCTGATGGAAAAAAGAAAGGAACTGAACGACCTTGTCAAAGAAATCCAGGACGACAATAAAAAGAACCTCTACAACCGCCGGGAAAACCAGCAGCAGGATAAAGAACTTACCGAAAAGCAGCAGGAAATGGAGCAGCTGCTGAATAATGTGCTTGATCCGAAAACGCGGGAAATGCTGCAAAAGCTACAGGAGCTATTGGAACAGGAGCAAAAAGAAGGCGCAAGGGACCAGTTGTCCAAAATGCAGATGGATAATAAATCCTTAAAAAAAGAGCTTGACCGTATGCTCCAGCTGTATAAAAAACTGGAGTTTGAGCAAAAGCTGAACCAGAGTGTTGACCAGCTTAACCAGCTATCGCAGGAGCAGCAAAAATTAGCCGACCAGGCTCAACAACCTAAGGCCAATCAGCAGGGGCTGCAAAAGGACCAGCAAAAGCTCAACAACGATTTTCAGGATGTAAAAAAATCGCTGAATGATCTTGAAAAAACAAATAACCAGGCCGAACATAAACAGGATTTTGAAAACCCGAAGCAGCAGGAACAAAGCATAGATCAGCAAATGCAGCAAAGCTCAGACGAACTGCAAAAGGGCAATAATTCAAAAGCTTCCCAATCGCAGCAGCAGGCGTCAAAAGAAATGAAGGAGATGGCTGAAAAAATGAAGCAAAAGGAAGAAGAAGGCGAAAGTCAGGAAAATATGGTTGATGCCCGCCAGCTGCGCGAACTGTTAAAAAACCTGATCAACAGCTCATTTGAGCAGGAACGAGTGATGCAAACACTAAAAACTACCAACCCTACCGATCCTAATTATATTACACTGGCTCAAAATCAAAAAAACATAAAAGACAACCTGAAAACAGCCGAAGACAGTCTTTATGCGTTAAGCCGCCGTATCCCGCAAATACAATCCACCGTTAACAAGGAGGTTTCGGGTATAAATGACCATATTGACCAGGCGCTTGTTGAATTAGGTGAAAGGCGCACCCCCGAAGCTACGCGCGACCAGCAATACGCAATGACTTCCATGAATAACCTTGCGTTATTGCTGAGTGAAGCCCTCGATCAGCTGCAAAATGCAATGAATAAGGGGAAAAGCGGAAAAGGCAAGGGGAAACAGCTGTCGGTATCGCAATTAGCTAAAATGCAGGAGCAATTAAATCAAAATATGCAAAAGGCGCGGGAGCAAATGCAGCAGCAAGGCAACCCTGGAAAAAGTTCTGGTGGAAATAGTGGAAATATTAGCGAACAATTAGCTAAATTAGCGCGTCAGCAGCAAATGATCAGGCAGGCACTGGAGCAGATAAACCGGGATGAGAACAAGGACGGAACGGGCCATTTAGGAAATTTAGATAAAATTTCACAAGAAATGGAACAAACTGAACACGATCTCGTAAACAGGAGAATCACGGAGGAAGCGATAAAGAGGCAGCAGCAAATACAAAGCCGCCTTTTAGACGCCGAAAAAGCAGAACAGGAGCGCGAACAGGACCAGCAACGCGAAAGTAATGCAGGTAAAGACATCCCCCCGGGATATATAAAAGCACTGCAGGAATACCAGCAGGCTAAACAAAAACAAACAGAGCAGGTAAGGACAGTACCCC
>JBIOHE010000309.1:0-5175 GCA_044448725.1 Sphingobacteriales bacterium
ATTTTATAATCATGGCTTTTTGTCAGCGGGTTGTACAGGGTGTTCGTCATCCCCAAAGGGATAAAAATATTTTGCTTCTCAAACTGATCAAGGGACAAACCGGAAATCACTTCCACAATTTCACCAAGGACAGTAAAACCCAGGTCGCTGTATTTACGCTGTTCGCCAACCGGGAAAGCAAGCGGCAGTTCGCCGATCAATTTAAACGTTTGCTGTTTATTGGAGGCACGGTAATACAATGGGTACCATTCGTAGAGCCCGGCAGTATGGGTTAACAGGTGCCGGATGGTAATCACCGCTTTATCCGGACTGCTGAAGGCTTTAATGTATTTGCTCACCGGGTCGTTGATATTAAGCAGGCCATGGTCGGCCAGTAACATGATTGAAGTTGTTGTGCCAACCACCTTGGTAAGCGAAGCGATATCGAACAAATGCCCGGTCGTCATTTGGTCGGGAACAGCCAGCGGTTCGTGGGCATAGTTAAACTTTTGGGCATAGCCATAAGCCTGCTTATAAATAACGTTATCTCCCTGTTTTATCTGAATTACCGCGCCCGGAATTTTACCGTCATTTACCTGGCTTTGCAGGATACTATCAATATGATGTACGAGTTCAGTACGTGCATCCTTATTATTTTTTTGCTGCGCATTCGATATAACTGCAATCAATACAAAGTTCAGTATCAATAGACAAAACTTATAACGGGAAATAACTTTACAATTCGGCATTTTTTGATGGTGTTAAATAACTTTATGATTTGATGGGTTCGCCCCCTTATAACCAACAACAGGCCCGACCGTTTTTCGGAGCAGCAACTCGGTAAATCCTTTTTTTACAAAATCTTTCAACTCCCCCACTAATTCAAAGCCAAATTTAGTATAAAGCTGTATGGCCCCATGATTAAACGAACTGACGCAGATAAAAATATTAGGTGAATAGGTTAAAATCCTGTCTTCACAAAATTGCAGTAATTGGGTGCCATAGCCTGCCCCCCTGTAAGTTTCGCTAATGGCGATGGTTTGAATATATCCCTTAAAAGTCCCCAGGGGTTGAATAATCACAAACCCCATTATTTCCCTTTCGTTTTTCAAAACAAACACTTCTCTGAATGTGCCTTCAAAAGCTTTTAAACAAGCCGCCTCATCCATTCCAAGGGTTATCCAGGGATCTGTTCCGGCCATCAGCTTTGCGCAAATCGCAAAATCTTCCGGGTTTGTTGTGAGTTCGATGTTAACCGTTTTGTTAGTTAAGGGCATGTTCCTTCTTTTTTATCAATACCAAAAATAAAACAGTAAGTAACGCATTTACGAGGATGTTCATAAATCCGAAATCAAATTTATATACATTAATGAATACCGTATTCAATAACCAGGTAAGCAGCGCCGCGCCAACGCAAGCCAGTGGCACAAATTTTTCATTTAAACTGATCTTTGAAAATAAGCCGGTTAAATATAAACCTAAAATTGGCCCGTAAGTGTAGCCTGCTATTTTAAATATGGTATTGATAATTGCACCCTGACTGCTCCAAAAAGCCATCACGATAAAAAACATCACCACATTAACCCCCAGCAAAACCCTGTTTTTTATTTTCTTTTTTTGCTCGTGGGGTTTGCTTTCAATGTCCATAAAATCATAGCTGAATGCGGTAGTTAAGGCAGCAATACAAGCGTCAATACTGGCAAAAGTAGAGGCAATAACACCTATAAAAAATGCCACTGCGCCAATTTTGCCCAAATAGTGCAGGGTTAAAAAGGGGTACAACCCATCGGTATTTACAATATGGCCGTTTTCAGTCTGGAGTTTTATGCCATGCCTTTCCACAAAAATGTAAAGCAATATCCCTAACCCCAAAAACAGGGTTTGGGCGCCCGCTATAAAAAAACTAAAGGCCAAAACATTTCTTTTTGCACCTTTCACATTGTTAATGGTTAATGTTTTTTGCATCATGCTTTGGTCCAGGCCAACCAGGGCGACGGTTATCAGTAAGCCCGATATAAATTGTTTAAAGAAATTGGAGCCCGAATGCATATCCCAGTCAAACAGTTTTGTGTATGGATGATGTGTTATGGTGCTGACCATCCCGCCAAGGGATAAGCCCAGTGAGTTTTTAATAACAATAATGGAGACCACCATTACGGTGATTAAAAACAGGGATTGCAGGGCATCCGTCCAAACGATGGTTTTGATACCCGATTTATTGGTGTACAGCCAGATGAGCACCAGTACGATAATGATAGTTAGAAAATACGGGATATGCAGACTATCGAAAAATGCATATTGCAAAATTTTAATTGATAAAAGCAACCTGAGCGCGGCGCCGAAACTCTGGGACACCAAAAAAAACAGAGACCCGGTTTTATAGGTGATATTGCCAAAACGGATATTGAGGTAAGTATAAATTGATACCAGTTTCAGTTTATAATAAATAGGGGTCAGCACAAAAGCGATAAATAAATAACCCACTATGGTGCCCAGGATAAATTGAAAATAATACAGGTTGTTATTGCCAACATTACCGGGTATGGAAACCAGGGAAACCGCCGAAATACCGGACCCGATCATCCCGAAAGCCACCAAAAACCAGGGGGATGATTTATCGCCGTCGAAAAAGCTGGTATCCTTGTTATGCCGCGAAGTTAAACGGGCAATCAGCATTAACAGGCCGAAATAAGCCAGTATAATATAAAGAATTAGCAATGCACTCATTTGAAATATTTGGTTCTATAGAGGATAGTATGGGTACTTAAACTTTTGCTTATTGAGAATTAATTTTTTTAACAGAGAGCACCAGGAATGCACAAAGAACACAGAGAAATTATCAGGAAATTAATTGATTTCAAATATTAAAAGTAAGGAAGAATTGAACTCCGTTAACTCTGTGTCTTCTTTGTATCTCCGTGTTAAAATTTATCAATTATTACGACTCTATCAGGGTGTCAGGCTAAAGGTAATAAAAATTGGAAATAGTGCCCTGGCTTTTCCATCCACAAAAAATACAATTGCTAACTTGCCGCCTGAATTGTACAAATGAAAAACATATTTGACCCGTTTATTCGGGAAAAGGGATTTGTTATCCTTGATGGCGCTATGGCTACGGAATTGGAATCAAGGGGCGCTGATCTCAATCACACCTTATGGTCGGCAAAATTATTGACCGAAGACCCGGAATTGATAAAGCAGGTGCATTACGATTATTTGATAGCCGGTGCGGATGTAATCACCACAGCCAGTTACCAGGCCAGTTTTGAAGGCTTTGCAAAGCATGGCTATACTGCTGAACAGGCTGTTGAACTGATGCAGTTAAGCGTGCGCCTGGCCTTCCGGGCACGTGAGGAGGCTATGAAAGTTTTATCCCGGAAGGTAAAACCACTAATAGCAGCATCCGTTGGCCCTTATGGCGCATCGCTGGCCGATGGGTCAGAATACCGCGGTAATTACGGGGTAAGTATTGAAGACCTGAAATCATTTCATCGCGGCAGGATGAAGGTGCTGATTGAAACCGGCGCGGATATTTTAGCCTGCGAAACTATTCCCTGTATTGATGAAGCTATCGCACTAACTGAAGTGTTGGCTGAATTTCCGGGTGTGCAGGCATGGATCAGTTTTAGCTGTAAAGATGAAAGCCATATCAGCAGCGGCGAAAATTTTTCTGATGCAGTAAAATTGTTAAACCATTCCGATCAGGTGATCGCCATTGGTGTTAATTGTACAGCGCCGCAATACATCGCTTCGTTGGTGAAAATCGCAAAAGAAAATACGGATAAGCTTATCCTGGTATATCCCAACAAAGGTGAGGTTTACGATGCGGTTAATAAAGTCTGGCTCACATCTTCTGCACACCATCCGCATTTTATTGATGATGCAAAAGTTTGGTTTGCGGCAGGATCAAAAATTATTGGCGGCTGCTGCCGGACAACGCCCGGCGATATAGAACAATTAAAGCGGTTGATTTAAGGGCCTAATAACTTTTCCAGCTTATCCTGCAACGCTTTATCTGTAATATTTTTTGCGACAATTTTGCCCGAAGGACTGATCAATACATTGGCAGGGATCGTTGTTACGCCGTAAAGCCGCGCAGCTTCATTTTTCCATCCCTTGAGGTCGGATACCTGGGGCCAGGTCATGCCATCGTCCTTTATTGCCCTTAGCCAGGCGATTTTTGAGCTTTGGTCATCCAGGGAAACACTTAATACTGTAAAGTCCCTGTCTTTATATTTATTATAGGCGGCAAGGACATTTGGATTTTCCCTGCGGCAGGGGCACACCATGACGCCCAAAAATCAACCAAAACATACTTTCCCCGAAAATCCGGGAGTTTGATGAGTTTGCCGTCCGGGCCCGGCTGGGAAAAATCAACAGCCATAAGCCCGGCGGCTGATTTGACTGATGCCTCAATATTCAGCCATAAACTTTTACCCAATCGGGTTTCTTTTATGTATGGCGTTAAACGTTTATAAGCCCCTTCAATTTTTGACGACAGTTCAGCATTGTTTGTTAATTCGCTCAGCGTAACCAAACTGATATAAGAGCCGGGATGATCTTTAATAAATGCGAACCGGATGGGCTCCATCGCTTTATTAACATCCCGTAGTTTTTTCCTGAAAGCGGAAATAAAATTGACATCCTTCTGCTGTTCCGGGGTAAGCGCATCAAAATCCGTTTTAATCTTTATACCCTTTTGCAGTAAATCTTTTAGGTCGGCGGATAGTACCATATAATCCATGTTTGCCGATGTTCCCGAAATTACCGCATGATGAAGTGAATCGGGCGAATTAACTAAAATATTTCCTGGTTCGATATAGAGGCCGGCAGCATCGTCCACAAATTCCGCAAACAGTGGATTTTCATTTTTGTAAAGCGTTCCTTTTGCGACCCCGGCGATAGTGCCTTTTAGTTCAAAAGCGTGGTTAACAACTGTTGTTGAATCGGTCTTTATCGTATCCCCCAATTTATACACCAGAAATATCCTGTCGCCATCCTTAAAAGCATTACCTGTTCCTTTAACCGTAAATGGTGACTGGGCAAGCGCCGCCAATGGCAAAAAAGCTATAACATGGAGCATTATTTTTTTCATTGTGTGATAGTTTATCAGGAGAATAAATAGGCTCTATGACGGTTTGTATGGGTAAGCGTTTAATTATAGAGCCTTCGGCTCGAAATATTTTGTAGCAACGG
>JBIOHE010000310.1:0-5150 GCA_044448725.1 Sphingobacteriales bacterium
ACGCAAAGTATTGCGTCTCTACGCCCGGACGGTACAAAATTATCTATTATAGACCTATGTTCCACGTGGAACATAGGTCGTTTTTTTTATTTTGTAGAGACGCGATGCGTCGCGTCTCCTGTACTTCATGTCTCCTATACATTGCGCCTGTTGTTATCTTATTAGCCCTTTGCCTGTTTACGGACAGGTCTGTATTGTTGATGTGCAAAGGAGACGCGATGCATCGCGTCTCTACACCTGGTAAATTATTATTATCTGCAAATGTTCCACGTGGAACATCGGTTATGTTCTTTAGTGTAGAGACGCAATACTTTGCGTCTCTTATGTGTTGTGTCTCTACAATGTGCATCACAAAATTATCTATTATCCGCTGATGTTCCACGTGGAACATTGAATAATGATAATAGCGCTACAAATGCCCAAACACCTTCCAATATCACAAAAGGATAAAATCCTATCAAATACGAGGCGAAACAACAAATACCCGCTCCTGTGAGGTTTAAAAATCCATACATCTTGCTTTGCGCACTGAGCTTTTTATATAAATTCAATAAAAAAGCAAGTAGTAAAATAACTACGCCAATGGATGCTAACAGGTCGGGTGTCTTCATTTAGGCTTCTTTTAATTCGGTTAATTCAATCCAGCGGAAGCTTTTTTCATCCAGTTTGCTGTTTAATGAAGCCACTTCCTTTA
Organism: Sphingobacteriales bacterium; assembly: GCA_044448725.1. Classification (GTDB taxonomy): domain Bacteria; phylum Bacteroidota; class Bacteroidia; order Sphingobacteriales; family Sphingobacteriaceae; genus Mucilaginibacter. The sequence continues at coordinate 695 of JBIOHE010000310.1, forward strand.
ATATCTCATTTAGTTTACCGGGGTCAATACCGGCAACGTTTAACTGTTCGTTCTTTTCGCCCAATTGTTTTTCAATAGCAGCGATCTCTTTTTCCAGTGTTTCAAGCTCTTTTTGTTCTTTAAAATTCAGCTTATTCTTTTTTGCTTGCTGTACAACCGGCGCTTCAACTACCGCATTGCGCTTGTTTTGCTGTTTGTTTTCTTCCAGTTCAATCCTGTATGAGGAGTAGTTGCCGTTATAAATTTTAACATGCCCGCCATCTTCCATAATGAAAAGCTGATCGGTAAGCTTGTCGAGCAAATACCTGTCGTGCGAAACGATCATTAATACACCTTTGTAATTGGTTAAAAACTCTTCCAACACATTTAAGGTATCAATATCCAGATCATTTGTGGGCTCATCCAGGATTAAAAAATTCGGGTTTTTCATCAGGATACTCATCAGTTGCAGCCTTTTCTTTTCGCCGCCGCTCAATTTGGAGATAAAGCCATATTGCTTGGCAGGCGGGAAAAGAAACAACGTGAGCAGGGCAGAGGCTGATATAAGCTTGCCATCAGCCATCGTTATAAACTCCGCAACGTTTTTTACGATATCAATTACCCGTTCATCCTCCTTAAAAACAATCCCCGACTGGTGGAAATAGCCGATAACCGTAGTTTCTCCTTTGTCAATAATTCCTTTATCAGGCACTAATCCCCCGGTGATCAGGTTTAGCAGGGTTGACTTACCGCTGCCGTTTTTACCGGCAAGGCCTATTCTGTCGCCTTTTTTAAATATGTAGCTAAAATTATTGATATAGGTATGCCCGTTGAAAGCTTTATAAAGATGCGTCATCTCCATAATTTTATTACCCTGACGCGCGGTTTTTACCGTTAGCTCAACCTTTTGTTTGGCGCCGCCGTTTTTTGTTTTCTCCTCAAGGTCGTAAAAGGCATCAATCCTTGCTTTTGATTTGGTGCCGCGGGCCTGTGGCTGACGGCGCATCCATTCCAGCTCTTTACGCAGTAAGTTGCTGTTTTTTTGAAAAGAAGCCTCGTCGGCGCTCTCGCGTTCAGCCTTTTTCTCTAAGTAATAGCCGTAATTACCAACGTAAGGGATAATTTTCCCTTTGTCTATCTCTAATATCTCGTTACAAACATTATCCAGGAAATACCGGTCGTGCGTAACCATCAGTATAGTTTTTGATCCGTCGGTCAATAGTTTTTCAAGCCATTCGATGGTATCGATATCCAAATGGTTGGTTGGCTCATCCAGTATATAAATATCCGGGTCTTCAATTAACAGCTTTGCCAGGGCAAGGCGTTTTTTCTGACCGCCGCTCAATGTGCTGATGTGTTGATTCAGATGGTGAATATCAAGCCTGCCTAAAATGGTCTTGATCTTGTATTCATATTCCCAGGCATCTACATCGCTCATTTCCTCCATCACTTTTTCAATGGCTTTGGCGTTATCGGGGTCGTTTTCCAGCAGCTCTTCATATTTCCTGATCAATTGCTGCTGCACGTCATCGGCATGGAAAATATAATCGCTGATGGTAACGGCATCTTTAAAGCCAGGGTCCTGTTCCAGGTATCCTAAATTCAAATCGCGCATTTGTGCAACTTTTCCTTCGGTTGGTTTTAAACTTCCGGCCAATAGTTTTAAAAGGGTTGATTTTCCGGCCCCGTTTATGCCAACGAGCGCTACCCTGCGACCGCGGTTAACACCTATGGATACGTTTCTGAATAGCCAATGATCATGAAAGGAATGGCCGAGGTTTTCGGCAGAGATATAAGTACTCACTATAATTGTTTTATGTTATCAGAAGAATGGATAAAAACACCCTCCCCGTTTTTTAATGATTGTTTATACATATCGCGGGCAACGGTTGCCGCCGGAATACTCCGGTATTTTTTTAAACTACCCAAAAGCAGGGGGTCTGTTAATTTCATTATGCCCGAAAGGAAGCCTTCGAAGGGCCTGGTTCCTTTTCGGTCGCCTATTAAAAATGCGGGCCGGTAAATATGCAGACTCTTTAATCCGACCTTTTTAATATCGTCTTCTGTCTCGCCCTTTAACTTTGTATAAAAAAAAGACGAAGCAGCATTAGCACCCATAGACGATACCAAATGAAATTGAGCAATCCCGTTTTGCAAAGCGATCTCTGCCAAACGCAAGGGATAATCATGGTCTATTTTCCTGTAAACCGAAGGGTCGGGCGTTTTTTTCTTTGTTGATCCAAGGCAGGAAAAAACAGCATGCCCTTTAATCTGTTCTTCATAATCCCGGAGCCGGTCAAAGTCGATGACAAGCTGTGTCAGTTTCTTGTTCTGGATGGGTAATTCCTTTCGCACCAATACCAATAACTCGTCATAATCAGGCTGCTGCAATAAAATATCAAGCAGTATTCCGCCGATTAACCCGCTTGCGCCTGCTATGATTGCTTTATATGCCACTGATAGTCAAATTTCTGCAAAAATACACATAAATAAATTGTGGTATAAACATCCTTTTATAAATGAAAGGGCCCAATGTGGTCTTTAAGATCTCCCAATTTGCAGGGATGAGCGGCTTATCGGTGTCGTTCCAATTAAAATTTCAGGATAACCATAGCACCGGACATACTTGTAATTAATTGATATATAACATATTACAAATAAATTCCGTAATGGACAGAGCGGTTACGCAGGTTTATTGAGCGGGTTAAAACAATTATCTGAATAATGCTATTGTATTAAATAAAGATTTATCTGATGGCAACAGAAATAGTAGTTCCGGGCTGGAAGAAGTGGCCCGAAGAAATTGGGGACCAGGTGGGATTCTTTTTAAAGTTTCTACGGAACATTTTCGCCGGTGGATTTGAATGGTCGGAATTTGTTCGTCAGTGTTACGAAATTGGCTACCGGTCTATAATGCTTGTTGGTATCACCTCCTTTATTATGGGGCTGGTATTGGTTGTGCAGTTACGGCCGACGCTGGTTGCATTCGGCTCGGCGGGCATGTTGCCAAAAACGCTTGCTGTATCATTTATCCGGGAGATAGGGCCGGTTATTATCGCATTAATTTGCGCAGGTAAAATTGCTTCAAGTATTGGCGCCGAGCTTGGCAGTATGAAGGTGACCGAACAATTAGATGCTATGGAGGTGTCCGGCGCAAATCCGGTTCAGTATCTGGTGGTTACCCGTATTTTAGCTACAACCATAATGGTGCCCGTATTATCATTGATGGGCGATGTTATAGGCCTCTTCGGTGGTTTTCTGGGTCTAAATATCAGAGATGATATGAGTTTTCACCTGTATTTTACAAAAGTAATTTCGGCGCTTGATTTCACCGATTTTTTACCGGCCTTAGTTAAAACAGTGTTTTTTGGCTTTGCCATTGGTTTTGTAGGCTGTTATAAAGGGTTTAATTCAAACAAAGGGACCGAAAGCGTTGGGATCGCAGCCAATTCAGCCGTGGTTACAGCTTCACTATGGATATTTGTTATTGATGCTATAGCTGTTCAGGTAACCAGTTTATTGTTTTATAAATAGATAACCATGGACGAAGCTAAAAGTAATATAGAAAGGAAGCAGCCCGCTAAAACCCTGAAAGAGGTAGTAATAGCAATAAAAGGCTTAAAAAAAGCATTCGGTGAAAAGGCGGTGCTTAAAGGGATAAACCTTGAACTGAAAAGGAGTGAAAATGTAGTGGTTTTAGGAAGATCAGGCGTGGGGAAATCGGTTGCCATACAATGTATAGTAGGGTTGTTAAAACCAGATGGCGGCTCGCTGAAGGTTTTTGGTGATGAGGTTGCCGGGATGTCTGATCGTGAGTTGAAGCAACTGCGGATTAAAACGGGCTTTTTATTTCAGAGCGGAGCTTTGTACGATTCCATGACGGTGCGTGAAAACCTTGAGTTCCCGTTAACAAGAGTATTAAAGTTAAAAAACCAGCAAGAGATTGATAAACGGGTTGAAGATGCCCTGGATAGCGTTGGTTTGCTTGAAGCCATAGACAAGTTGCCGTCGGACCTGTCAGGCGGTATGCGGAAGCGGGCCGGTTTGGCGCGCACCATCATAGTAAATCCTGAAATTATTTTATATGATGAACCGACCACCGGTCTTGATCCGATTACATCCAGGGAGATCAGCCATCTGATATTAAGGATTCAAAAGAAATATAAGACCTCATCCATCATTATTACCCATGACATGGAATGTGCAAGGATTGCAGCAGACCGGATATTAATAATGGATGACGGCGAATTTATTGCGGAAGGCTCATTCAATGAGCTTCATAAATCAAAAAACAAAATAGTAGAAGAATTTTTTAAAGACATATTATGAAAACCACATCGGGGCAAAAAATAAAAACAGGCCTGTTTACACTGATCGGGCTGCTGTTGCTGGTTTCAGCAATTTTTTTTATCGGCAACAGGAAAAACCTTTTCAGTTCAACATTTACTGTTTATGGAATATTTAAAAATGTTAACGG
>JBIOHE010000311.1:0-5135 GCA_044448725.1 Sphingobacteriales bacterium
ACTTACATCTTCGGGATCGGCCGCTCAACAGCGCAAAGGATTTTGACCGAGGCCGGCATCGATTTTGACACAAAAGTACAAGACTGGAATGATGAGCAATTAGCTGCTATACGTGGTATAATTAACGATCAGATCAAAGTTGAAGGTTCACTGCGTTCAGAAGTTCAGCTCAACATTAAGCGATTAATGGATATAGGTTGCTACCGTGGTACACGTCACCGTAAGGGATTGCCTTTGCGTGGTCAGCGTACTAAAAACAACTCCCGTACCCGTAAAGGAAAACGTAAGACAGTTGCCAACAAGAAAAAGGCTACTAAATAGTGATTAGAGATTAGTGATTGGAGGTTAGTTCCTGTCCCTTCACTAATTCAATAATTCACTAATTCAATAATTAAGAAATAGTGATTAGTGATTGGAGAACAGAGATTGGTTGAAATACTGGCTTTGTTTGAATATCATTAGGAATAACAAATTATACAAAACAGTTAATGGGTCCGAATTATTCAATCAATAATTCACTAATTCACTAACTCAATAATTAAAAAGAAATGGCTAAGAGCAAAAAAGTAACCAAAAAGCGCGTAGTAATTGTAGAGCCTGTTGGCGAAGCGCATATCAACGCAACTTTTAACAATATTATCATTACCCTTACCAACAAAAGCGGACAAGCTGTTTCCTGGTCGTCTGCCGGTAAAATGGGTTTCAAAGGATCAAAAAAGAATACACCTTATGCTGCCGGTCAGGCTGCTGCCGATTGCGGTAAAGTTGCTTACGATCTTGGATTACGCAAGGTTGAGGTATTTGTAAAAGGCCCGGGTGCTGGTCGCGAATCAGCTATCCGTACTTTACAAACTGCGGGTATTGAGGTAACTACTATAAAAGACATTACACCGCTTCCACACAATGGTTGCCGTCCTTCAAAAAGGAGAAGAGTTTAATTAACAATTTTTTAAAGCTAAGATTCGGCAGCTGCGGGCTGTTTGATACTTTAAAAACAACAAACAATGGCTAGATACACAGGACCAAAATCCAAAATTGCGCGCCGTTTCCGCGAACCGATCTTCGGTCCGGATAAAGCGCTGGAAAGAAAAAATTATCCACCGGGTATGCATGGTGCTTCCAAAAGAAGAGGGAAGCAATCAGAGTATTCAACCCAGCTGATGGAGAAACAAAAAGTTAAATACACTTATGGTGTATTGGAACGTCAGTTCGAAAACTTGTTTCACCGCGCTTCTGCAAAAGAAGGCATCACGGGCGAAAACTTACTTAAATTTTTAGAAGCCCGTTTAGATAACGCGGTTTACCGGTTAGGTATCGCCCCGACACGTTCAGGCGCACGCCAGCTGGTTGGGCACAAACATATTACTGTTAACGGCGAAGTTGTAAATATTGCTTCATATACATTAAAAGCAGGTGATGTGATCGCTGTTCGCGAAAAATCTAAATCACTTGAGTCTATTACACATTCAGTTGCAGGCAGAAGGATTAACAAACACAGCTGGCTTGAATGGGATGCTGCCAATTTAACAGGCAAATTCCTTAACTATCCAAACCGCGATGAGATTCCTGAGAATATCAAGGAAAACCTGATCGTCGAGTTGTACTCTAAATAAGATATGAAATATTAGATATGAGATTTGAGACATACTTCAAATCTCATATTTCGGTTTCACATCTGCACGAATAAAGCAAAAGGGGGATTTTGGATTTAGAATATAAGACAAAGAAAAATATAAAAAAGACTTAAATCTTATATTTCACCTCTCAAATCTATTAAAAATTAAACAATAAATAAAGGATATAAATGGCAATTTTAGCATTTCAAAAACCAGACAAGGTTATCATGCAGAAATCAACTGATTTTGATGGCACGTTTGAGTTTCGTCCGTTAGAACCAGGTTTCGGTGTAACCATTGGTAATGCTCTTCGTCGTATCTTACTTTCTTCACTTGAAGGTTATGCGATTACTTCAGTTCGTTTTTCGGGAGTGATGCATGAGTTTTCAACCATCAAAGGCGTTGTTGAAGACGTTACCGAAATTATACTTAACTTAAAACAAGTAAGGTTTAAAAAAACCGGTGAGTCTGGCGACAACGAAAAAATATTCGTGATCATTAATGGCCAGGACGCTTTTAAGGCAGGTGATATCACCAAGTTCTCCAATAACTTTACTGTTTTGAACCCTGATCTTGTTATCTGTAACATGGATTCATCCGTAACTCTGGAGATCGAGCTTACTGTTAACAAGGGCCGTGGTTATGTTGCAAGCGAAGAAAATAAAAATCCTGACGCTAACGTAGGTGTGATAGCTATCGATTCTATTTACACCCCGATAAAAAACGTAAAATATACCATTGAAAACTATCGTGTAGAACAAAAAACAGACTATGAAAAATTAGTGCTGGATATTACTACCGATGGCTCAATTCATCCTGAAGACGCACTTAAAGAAGCTGCCAAGATATTGATCCAGCACTTTATGCTGTTCAGCGATGAGAACATGATGCTTGAAGCACAGGCTAAAGAAGAAACCAAAGAAGTTGACGAGGAAATTTTGCACATGCGCAAAATCCTTAAAACTGAACTGGTTGACCTTGACCTTTCTGTACGTGCATTAAATTGCCTTAAAGCTGCTGATATCCGCAGCCTGGCCGATTTGGTTTCGTATGATGTTGCTGATATGCTGAAGTTCAGGAACTTTGGTAAAAAATCATTAACTGAAATCCAGGACCTGGTTAAATCAAAAGGTTTATCTTTTGGTATGAACCTTTCGAAATTTAAGTTAGACGAAGATTAAATTGGTGAGCGGTGAGTGGTGAATAGTGAGTAGTTAAAACTCACTGCTCACTTCTCACTGCTCACCATTCACAAAAAGTAAGCGAGAGCATAATTCCGAGGGCTTGACCATTTAGCCGCCCAACGGTATGCACGTGAAATAAATTAAATACAATGAGACACGGAAAAAAAATCAACCACTTAGGCCGTACCGACAGTCACCGCAAGGCGATGCTGGGTAACATGGCTGCATCGCTTATATTACACAAGCGTATTACTACTACACTGGCAAAGGCAAAAGCTTTGCGTGTTTATGTAGAACCAATCCTTACTAAAGCAAAAAGTGACACAACCCACTCACGCCGTACAGTATTCAGTTATTTACAGGACAAAGACGCGGTAACTATCCTGTTCCGCGAAATTGCTGAAAAGATTGCAACACGTCCCGGTGGTTATACACGTATCATCAAAATGGAAAACCGTTTGGGCGATAACGCTGAAATGGCCCTGATTGAATTAGTGGATTACAATACTGTTTACGGTACTGATACTGCTAAAACCGAGAAAAAATCAACACGTCGCCGTGGTGGCGCCGGTAAAGCAAAAGCTGCTGCACCTGCTGCCAAGGTTGAAGCTGCCCCGGTGGCTGAAGAAGTTGTTGAAGTTGCACCGGTAGTTGAAACTCCTGCTGCTGAAGCTCCTGAAGCACCAGCCGCATCTGCTGAAAACGAAGAAAACGCTGAAAAAGGCGAATAATTATTTTGTTTTTTTAGATATTAAAAACGCCCTGTTCATTTTGAGTGGGGCGTTTTTTTGTTGAGACGCAATACTTTGCGTCTGGAAGACAGATTTAAAACGCCTTCACGTCAAGCTGTATTGTTTTTTTTACCGCTATATTACAGCTGTTACGTTTTATAAAAGAAAATCGCTAATACTCCAGCTCCCTGCAATTAAAACCTGCGGTTTGCAGCAAGGACTCAATATAACGGGGGGAAATATCGTCTGCCTCGATCCTTAAAATATTGTCACAGTCTTCCAGGTCAAAGTTCCAGCCGGTAATAGCCGGAACAGAGGTTAGCAAGGGCTTTACCTCGCTAACCTGTTCGGGTTTTTCAACGCTTGTAGTAAATATCAGTATTTCCATTTTGTGAGTGGTGAGTAGTAGTGAGCAGTGAGTGGTGAGCGGTGAATAGTGAGTGGCGAACAGTGAGTGAATTGTCTTTTTTTACAACTCACAACTCACTATTCACCACTCACCAATTCACCAATTATTCAGCTGTTTTTTCGGTGCCGGCATTATAGCTATCCCAGCTGTGGCCGCCGCCCCATCTTCCATAGCCGCATTTCTGCATCATCTTTTCTTTAAATTTTTCCTTTTCTTCAGGTGTCATATTCTTAAAACGTTCCTCCATACGGTGGCGCATCCAGGGAGCGCCTCCCTTGTGCCCGCCCCGGCCAAAGCCAAACAGTATTTTGCATAAAATAAATATGCCTATAGCCTGCCAGAAAGTGATCGCCCCCACGTGGAGTATGGCAGGCAGTAAATAGTTCCATAAACTCATCACCACAAAACCGGTGATTGAAAGAAAGGCCGCAATTCCCAGGGGGATAAATATAAATCGTCCTTTATAAAAAAATGTTCTCATGTTTTTAATTTTTAATATTCTGTTATTTCCTCATACAATTGACGCAGCCTTTTGCGCAGGTGCAGTACCGCATACCGCTTGCGCGATACCAGGGTTTGCACATTTTCGCCGGTGCGTCCGGCTATCTCTTTAAAAGGGATATCTTCAAGCTCCTGCCATATAAAAACCTGCCTTTGTTCCTCGGGCAACTCATCGAGCGCAATAAATAATTGCTCCCAAAAAAGGTTGCGGAGATATACGGTCTCAGGTGTTTTTGCTTCCGTCATCAGGATGGCTTTAAAGTCCGGCGCTTCATCGTCATCTTCATCGTGCAGCATATCATTCAGCAGGGTTTCCGTCTTTTTTTTATGCTTATCAAGTATTTTATTGCGGGCAACACGGAACAGCCATGCGCCTGTTTGTTCAATAGGCTCTGAATTAATAACCGAACTGAACTGGTACCATACATCCTGCAGGATGTCTTCAGCATCGGCGTCATTTTTTACCCTTCGCCTGATAAAGCCCAACAAATTTTTACCGTACGAGCTTATGGCTTGTATGATAGTATTGTTTTTTTCTTCGGGCATTATAGCTGTGATCAATGTATTGTTATTTAAATATAAAGACGATTATGTTTTTAAAACATTTTAATTTATTTTTAGAAAAATTTAGGGGAGTCTGGAAGTTCTAAATTACGAAAGCTGCAATTTGAAGTTTTAATATTAAAATTACATA
>JBIOHE010000312.1:0-5132 GCA_044448725.1 Sphingobacteriales bacterium
GTATAATAGAAGAGTATAGTCCATCAACATCGAATAGAGTCAAAAAAAAGGCTTTAATAGTATTAGAAGAATATCGCCTGCAGCAAGAAACTGTTGAGGATGATGCCTACGAAAACAGCACCCTGCATTTTATAGAAGCAACAGAAAGATTATTGACCGGATATTCAACCAAATTGTCATAATTCAAATATTCAATATATTTTCCCCTTATCTGCCCCGATAAACGGATATTTACAAAACCTGTCCCCGTAACAAAAACGGGTTTTAATTATCTATATCAATAAAGTATAAAGTGGAAACTATCCTGAATATCTCCAACCTGAGTAAAACATACCAAAGTGCCGCGCGAACGCTCACCGTGCTTGATCAAATTAACTTTTCTGTGGCAGGTGGTTCAACCAATGCTATCGTCGGCCCCTCGGGCAGCGGAAAAACAACGCTGTTGGGCTTGTGCGCCGGGCTTGATAGCTCTACAACAGGTATTGTTGAACTTAACAATATTAACCTTGGCAAATTATCCGAAGATCAGCGGGCCCAGGTGCGTAATCAGTATATCGGCTTTATATTTCAAAATTTTCAGCTATTGCCTACTTTAACAGCACTCGAAAACGTCATGGTTCCTCTTGAATTGCGTGGCGAAAAAAACATTAAGGCAAGGTCATTAGAGTTATTGGACAAGGTTGGCCTTTCTGACCGGGGGCATCATTATCCTGCGCAATTATCGGGCGGGGAGCAGCAAAGGGTTTCGCTGGCGCGGGCTTTTTCCAATTCGCCGCGCATATTGTTCGCCGATGAACCCACCGGAAACCTTGATGCGGAAACCAGTGAAAAAGTGGTAAAACTGATCTTCGATCTGAATAAAGAAGCAGGCACAACCCTTGTGCTTGTAACGCATGACCTGGAACTGGCGGCAAAAACGCAGCGTATCCTCCGTATTAAAGGCGGCAAACTGATAGCTGATGACAAAACAGATAATGGATAAGCTGTCAATGGATACCAAAAGGAAAATAAATATCCCCTGGCTGTTTGAAATGGCCTGGCGGGATAGCCGTCGGAACCGCTCGCGCCTGTTGCTTTTTATATCGGCCATTGTATTTGGGATAGCAGCATTGGTTGCCATTTATTCGTTCAGGTACAACCTTGAGAAAGATATTGATGCCCAGGCGGCCACCTTAATTGGCGCCGACCTCGCGGTATCAGGCAATCATGCCCCCGAGCCTGGTATAAAACCATTGCTCGATTCCCTCGGTGATCAAAAGTCGGAGGAACGCAGCTTTGTTTCTATGATTTATTTTCAAAAAAGCAAGGGTACAAGGCTGATGCTGGTAAAGGCGCTTCAGGGAGCTTTCCCCTACTACGGCAGCCTCGAAACTACACCTGTTGAAGCCGGGTTTTCATTCAAAAACGGCAAAAGCGCCCTGATTGATAAAACGGTGATGATGCAATTTAATGCGCATGTCAACGATTCGGTTAAAATTGGTAATGTTACCTTCTTAATTGCAGGCATATTAAACAAGGCGCCCGGGCAATCCGGCGTAGCATCGGGCATCGCCCCAGTTGTGTACATCCCTTTGCAATACCTGGATGAAACAGGGCTATCGCAAAGGGGCAGTCGGGTTAGTTATAGTTTTTACTATAAATACAATAAGCCGGTGAATATGGATAAGCTGGTGAAACGTATTGATACAAGGCTGGATAAAGCCGAAATGAACTACGAAACCATTGAAACCCGTAAGGAAAACACCGGTCGTTCTTTTGCCGATCTCACCCGCTTTTTGTCGCTGGTTGGGTTCATTGCCTTACTGCTGGGTTGCGTTGGTGTGGCCAGCGCCATACATATTTATATCCGCGAAAAGATAGAATCCATAGCCATAATGCGTTGCCTCGGTGTTAAAGCATCCGAAGCGTTTTTGATCTACCTGATACAGATCATTGGCATCGGGCTGATTGGTTCCATAGCAGGGGCGTTACTGGGTTCTTCCATACAGCATATCCTGCCTTTGGTATTTAAAGACTTCCTGCCTTTGACCATCTCTACCGATATATCCTGGATAGCCATCGGGCAAGGGATTCTACTTGGTGTCATCATTTCTATCCTTTTTGCGTTATTGCCGCTGATCTCTATCCGCAATATTTCGCCGTTAAATACCTTGCGCATCTCTTTTGAGGATATAAAACTCACCCGCGATCCATTGAGGTGGCTGGTTTATTCGCTGATCCTGCTGTTTATTATCACTTTTACATTTTTTCAGTTAGGCAGCTGGCTGTCAAGTATATTTTTTACCCTCGGTATATTCATCGCTTTTTTGATATTATGGTTTACTGCCTGGTTGTTAATGAGGGTGATGAGGGCGATTATACAAAGTTCGTGGAGTTATTTGCTGCGGCAGGGCTTTGCCAATTTGTACCGGCCGAATAATCAAACCATTATTCTCATCGTATCTATAGGTTTAAGTACAGCATTTATTTGTACGCTTTTCTTTATACAGGGCATCCTGATCAACCAGGTTAACCTGTCCTCAAGTGGTAACCAGGCCAATATGATCCTGTTTGACATTCAAACCAGCCAGAAAAAAGCAGTTGCCGGGTTAACAAAGCAATACAAATTACCTGTTTTGCAGCAGGTGCCGATTGTAACTATCCGCCTGGAGAAGATCAATGGAAAAACCGCTGCTGATGTTAAAAAGGACGCCAAAAACACATTTTCGAGGCATATTTTTTCAAATGAATACAGGGTAACCTATCGGGATACGCTGACCCCTTCCGAAAAAATAATAAAAGGTGAATGGGTAGGCAAAGCCGAAGCAGGTAAAGAAGTACCGGTTTCAATAGAGGATAATTTTTCGAAACGTAACCATATAAACGTTGGCGATCACCTGGTATTCAATGTGCAGGGTCTCAGTATGCCAACCGTTGTAAGCAGTGTAAGGCAGGTAAACTGGAACAGGATACAAACCAATTTCCAGGTCATCTTCCCGACGGGTGTTTTGGAAGATGCGCCGCAATTCCATGTACTGCTTACCCATGTACCATCGGCAAAGGCATCTTCCGGGTTTCAGCAGGCGGTGGTCCGTCAGTTTCCCAATATTTCTATTATCGATCTCGGCCTGGTTTTAACTGTTATTGATGATCTGCTGGATAAAATAAGTTATATCATCAGGTTTATGAGCGCGTTCAGCATCATAACAGGCATCGTGGTACTGATCGCATCGGTAAGGATCAGCAAATATCAGCGCATACAGGAAAGCGTGTTGCTGCGGACCCTGGGAGCCAGCCGCAAACAAATTTTCGCAATAACCGCCCTGGAATATTTATTTTTAGGGGCGCTATCGGCATTAACCGGTATTATAATAGCAATAACAGGAACCTGGCTGCTGGCAAAGTTCAGTTTTGAAATACCGTTTGCTATTAATTTACTGCCTGCCATTGCCCTGTTTTTTATCATATCGATTTTAACTATAATCATTGGCCTGCTTAATAGTCGTGGAGTATTGAATAAACCGCCATTGGAAATATTGAGGACAAATACGTAGAGGCACCCCGATGCTTCGGGCGTCACCGGAACTCAAGGCATGTGAACGGGACGGCATGACGCAGGGTCCTCTGCGAGGGATGTTGCTGAAACAAAAATATTTAAACAAGCAAAAAGGGTTTACACAGGGTTTACACTTTTTCGGATTTTTTGTTATTAACTTATTGATAATAAGATACTTAATAAAATAGCGGGTTTACACATGAATAATATCATTACTAACAAAATTAGCATTTTTAAATTATATTTCCTATCTTTATCCTCATAAAAAAGGAGATTTAATGAACACCGAAACCACCGCCCTAACAAATTTTACCGCCTCTAAGACAAAAGTTGACGGCCTCTTTGCAAAAAAGAAGATCACCTTAAAGGATATTGAAGATTTGACCCAGACCGAACGCGATTATCTCACCGAAACCACGACCCAAACATTGGCCACATTAAAAGGCGAAGAAAGGGATAACTTTTTGGATAAAATAGATCTGATCATTCCTGCCGGTACAAAAAGTAACGTTTGGGAATATAACCACCTGGTGATTACCGAAGCTATCTCAAGGTTTATGCGGCATCATGGTATAATGCCCACTAAAAGCGCCATAGCCGAAGAAACCGGTCTGAGCCGGCAAACCATCAACAAACATTTTGCAGCATATAAAGCACAGCCGGAATTTACAGCGCAAATAGAGCAGTTTAAATTTATGGCCCCAAAAATGCTGGCAAACGTTTTTAAATATGCCAGCAGCGGCGATATGAAGGCCGCCAGGCTCTATTTCGAAATGGTTGGCGCAATAAATAAAAAGCAAAATACCGTTGTGAACGAACAAAACAACTACATTCAAATAAACAATACCATATTAAGCCAGGAAAACCTAAAGACTTTAACCGCAGAGCAGCTAAACCAGATTGAAAGTATTATTAATGTGAATCAGGAGTCAGGATATTAGTGCCAGGAATCAAGAAAAAAAGCAGAAAGCTGTTCGGTTATGATGAAACAATCAACTTCTTTTTTCTATCTCCTTTTTAACCCCTTCTATCAATTGTTGTTCAGTAGGTAAATACAATTTATATTCGCTGGCAAAAATGGTTTTGTTATTTTCAGGAAGGGATATCTTTCCTACAGCATTATTTTTTTCGGCACATAGTAAAATACCTATAGTTGGATTTTCGAAGTCTTTCTTTTCGTGCCGGTCATAATAATTTACGTACATCTGTAGTTGGCCAATATCCTTATGGGTAAACTTTGTGGTCTTTATTTCAATTATCGCAAAACATTGCAAAAGCCTGTTGTAAAATACAAGATCAATAAAAAACTCATCACCGTCGATGTGCAATCGTTTCTGCCTTGCTACAAAAGCGAAACCATTGCCCATTTCCAATAAGAAATCATGCAAATGTGTTATAATGGCTTGTTCCAGGTCTTTTTCATAATATGATGCTTCCCTGTGTAATCCTAAAAATTCAAGGTACATAGGGTCTTTAATGATCTCTTTGGCATCAGACGGTTGCTTTTCGTTCCGGGCCACAGCCAATACACTTCCCTTGTCATTCTGTCTCAGCAGGGTCTGTCAAAGACGACCCTGCGCACGAGGATGTCTGTATA
>JBIOHE010000313.1:0-5111 GCA_044448725.1 Sphingobacteriales bacterium
AATTCAATAATTCACTAATTATATTAGTCATGATAAAAAATTATTTAAAAATCGGGTGGCGCAATCTTTGGAAAAACAAGGTTTTTTCATTGATCAATATTCTGGGTTTATCATTGGGCATGGCTGCATGCTTTTTGATATTGCAATACGTAAACTTTGAATTAAGCTATGATCATTTCAATAAAAATGCATCGGATATTTACCGTGTTGTAAACGACAGGTACCAGAATAATAAACTGATCCAGCACGGTACTATAACTTACTCTGGCGTCAGCAAGGCAATGGAGGATGATTATCCCGAAGTGCAGAACTATACAAGGGTATTGCCGGGCGGCCGGCAGATTATTATTTATAAGGACAAGAAAATACCAAAAGAGCAGTCGTTAGCTGTAGATAATTCGTTTCTTTCGATGTTCTCGTACCCCCTGGTTGCCGGGGATGCAAAAACTGCTTTAAAAGACGTTAATACTATTGTGATATCTGAAACACTCGCACGGAAAGTTTTTGATATAAGGGGGGATAATTTCGATCCGGTTATCGGCAAACTGATAAAAGTATCCACCGATGTGTTTCCTTCCAAAATTACAGGGGTACTAAAAGATGTTCCCGAAAACTCGATTTTGCAGTTTGATTTTCTCATATCGTATCAAACTGTTATACATAGCTACGGCTACAAGCAGGCGGATTACGATTTTACCGATTCGGATTTCTGGCATTATATACAACTAAAAGCCGGAACGGATTATAAAGCTTTTGATGCAAAGCTCGCCGCCTTTGGCCAAAGGCATTTCAAGGGCAATAAAGTTTCTGGTAGTGTAGAGAAATTTTACCTGCAGCCGCTTTTAAAAGCACATCTATATTCGGACATGGAATATGAAATTGCCAACACCGCAAGCTACACGGTAGTTTGGGGCTTACTTATTATCGCACTTTTCATTATAGGCATAGCCTGGGTAAATTATATCAACCTGGCAACGGCCCGGTCGGTCGGGCGGGCAAAAGAAGTTGGGGTACGTAAGGTTACAGGCGCCACGCAGGGCCAATTGATCAGGCAGTTTTTAACAGAGTCTTTCCTTATCAATATCATTGCATTGGTTTTTGCCCTGGTTATGGTTTACCTGGCCCAAAGCGTGTTTAATGATTTGGTGCAGCACCAGCTTTCTTTTGCCTACCTGTTTAAAAAAGGTTTAGGCGGCTATTTGATAAGTATTGGTTTAATTGTGGTTATCCTTACGGGGATCTTTGTTTCAGGTTTTTATCCTGCATTTGTACTGTCGGCTTTCAAGCCAATTATGGTATTAAAAGGCAAATTCAGCAGTTCAAAAAAAGGGGCTATTTTACGCAAGGGGCTGGTGATAGGTCAGTTTGCTATAACAGTTGTTTTAATTACAGGCTCATTTGTTGTTTATAAGCAGATAAAATTCATGAACGATCAAAAGCTGGGGGTAAATATCGACCAGGTGCTGGTTGTTAACGGCCCCGTATTTGTAAAACAGGATACCACTTTTGTAACACGGACAAATGCATTTGTGAGTGAGTTAGACCAAATTCCCGGCGTAAAAAATGCCGCTACATCGTATTGGGTCCCCGGAAACGAAATGGGCAGAAACTTTGATTTCAGAGCCCTTGAGGGTGACCCCAATACGCATTATACCATGCGATTTGACGGTGTAAGCCGGGATTTTTTGAAGACCTACAATATGCACTTACTCGCTGGCCGGAGTTTTGTTTCAACAGATTACAACCCCAAATTTGATAGCCTGCATAATGTTATTTTAAACCTGGATGCCATTAAAACGCTAGGCTTCAAATCTGCCGACGGGGCCATTGGCCATTCTATTTTAAATGGGAAAAAGAAGTGGGATATTGTTGGGGTTATTGAAGATTACCATCAAAAGTCGTTACACTTTCCGATTGAGCCAACAGTGCTCGAACCTGCTGTGAGTATTCAAAGCCAGATATCGGTGAAGATTAGTCCCCAAAATATTGCAGCTACAGTTGCACAGGTGAAAACAAAATATCAAAGCTTTTTCCCCGGTAATTTGTTCGATTATTCCTTTTTGGATGAACAGTTTAACGCCCAGTATAAAGACGATGAACTGTATGGCAAGGCGTTCAGCATATTTGGCGGCTTTGCAATTTTCATTGCCTGTTTGGGTTTGTTGGGGCTGTCGCTTTTTGCAACTATCCAGCGAACAAAGGAAATAGGCGTGCGCAAAGTGCTCGGCGCTTCGGTGTCGAATATCGTAGTTTTATTGTCGAGGGATTTTATAAAGCTGGTGGTTTATGCCATTGTAATAGCTGTGCCTATTGCCTGGTACATATTGCACAACTGGCTCCAGGACTTTGCCTATAGAATAACCATCAGTTGGTGGATTTTTGGCATGGCCGGGGTAGTAGCAATTGTGGTAGCTCTGGCAACAATAAGTTTCCAGGCCATAAAAGCTGCGGGGAATAACCCGGTGAAGAGCCTAAGAAGTGAGTAGGCAGTTTGCAGTAGCAGTTAGCAGTTAGCAGTTTTAGGATTTAGCGAAAAGAACAATTAGAAAAGCAAAATAATGACGCGATGCAAATGATGAATTCAATAATTCAAAAATCAATAATTCAATAATTGATTCCATGATAAAAAACTATTTAAAAACCGCTTACCGAAGCCTTTTAAAGAACAGAGGCTTTACTGTATTAAACGTTTTGGGACTATCATTAGGCCTGGCGAGTTGCCTGCTTATCCTGTTTTATGTAGTTGACGAACTAAGTTACGACCGTTACAATACAAAAGCCGATAGGATCTACCGCGTAAATGAAGACCTGAAGCTTGGCGAGAATAACATGCTTTATGCCGTTTGTATGCCCCCTTTGGCGCAAACCTTAAAAAGCGAATTTCCTTATATTGAAAATACGGTAAGAATAAAAAATGCTGGTTCGAGACATGTTAAAAAAGGGGTGACCAATATCCTTGAAAACAATATGGCCTTTGCAGATCCGTCATTGTTTAGTGTTTTTACATTGCCGATGATCAATGGCAGCTCTGCGACAGCTTTAGCAGAACCAAACAGCGTGGTAATTACCGAAACCATCGCAAAAAAATATTTCAACAGCACAAACGTCGTCGGTAAAATATTAACATTTGACGACAATACTTTCTATAAAGTAACCGCTGTTATCCGCGACATACCAAGGCAATCGCATTTTAATTTCGATTTTTTTATATCGATGTCCACGTTCCCGGATAGTAGGTCCACCCAGTGGTTAAGGAGTGATTATAACACTTACGTTTTGTTTAAGGATGCTGCAGACCATAAAAAACTGGAGGCCGCATTGCCTGCATTTTTAAGTAAACACAGCGGCCCCGAAATGCAGTCGGATTTAAAAATGAACATGAATGCCTTTGAAAAAAGCGGCAGTTTCTTCCGGCTGAATTTAACGGTGCTGACTGATATTCACCTCAAATCAAACCGAAGCGGCGAACTGGGGCCAAACAGCACCGTTCAATATGTGTATATCTTTTCGGCAATTGCCCTGTTTATATTATTGATTGGCTGTGTTAATTTTATGAACCTCTCAACTGCCCGGTCATCCAACCGTGCAAGGGAGGTTGGAGTACGCAAAGTATTGGGCTCATCAAGAACTTACCTGGTTATACAGTTCCTTACAGAATCAGTATTAGTAACTCTTGCTGCCACTGCCATAGCACTTTTTGCAGCTATCGCCCTGTTGCCGGCATTTAATCAGTTAGCCGGCAAAACAATTGTAATCAGCGCACAAACCTTTGGCTGGCTTATCCCTGCTTTGTTATTTATAGTATTAGTTGTTGGTGCGCTGGCAGGTTCATACCCTGCGTTTTTCCTGTCTGCATTCCGTCCGGTTGATGTTTTAAAGGGTAAATTATCAACAGGCTTTAAGGGTGGCGGCTTACGGAGCTTTTTAGTGGTTTTTCAATTTTCAATTTCTATTTTTCTTATTGTGGGTACCCTGGTTATTTACAATCAGCTCAAATATATCCAAACGAAGGACCTTGGCTATAACCGCAACCAGGTACTTATTGTGCAAAATACTTTCGAACTGAATAACCAGGCCAACGTTTTTAAACAGGAAGTAAAACAATTGCCGGGTGTCGTAAACGCAACGCTTACCGGCTTCCTTCCGACTTCTAAATGGAAGAATACCTCTATATTTTTTAAAGATGCATCATTCGATCAAAAAAAGGCATTATTCCCGCAAACCTGGGAGGTTGACGAAGATTATATAAAAACCCTTGACATGAAAATGGCCCTTGGCCGCAGTTTTTCAAGCCAGATGCTGACCGATTCATCAGGCATTATCATTAACGAGGCCGCTGCGAAATTTCTGGAGCTTAAAGATCCTATAAACAAGCCTTTATACAGGTCGAATGGCGGAAAGCAGGATATTGCAAACTCGAAGGCTTACCATATTATAGGGGTTGTAAAAGACTTTAACTTCAGCTCCTTACGGGATGTGGTGAGCCCTGTAGTTTTAGTACTGGCACACAACACAGGGGCGCTAAGCGTGCGTGTGGATACAAAAAACCTTCCGGCATTGCTTTCCCAAATTCAGGACAGATGGAACCAGTTGTCGCCCAATGTAAAAATGAACTTTTCATTTATGGACCAGGATTTTGATGCATCCTATCGCGTAGAACAACGAACCGGTAGCATATTTATCGTATTTACTTCACTGGCTATAATAATTGCCTGCCTTGGCTTATTCGGCCTGGCTGCATACGCAGCTGAGCAGCGCATCAAAGAAATCAGGGTCAGGAAAATATTAGGGGCAAGCGTACCTGCCATAGCCGCTATGTTGTCGCTTGATTTTATAAAACTTGTGCTGATTTCTGTTTTAATTGCTTCGCCTTTAGCCTGGTTAGCAATGGAGAAATTGTTTCTGCAGGATTATGCTTATCGTCAAAATATACAATGGTGGGTGTTCGCGGTAGGGGGATTTGCGGCAATATTTATCGCCATTGTTACGGTAAGTTTTCAATCCGTTAAGGCAGCAATTGCAAACCCGGTGGATAGTTTAAGAAGTGAGTAACTGTCTGAATCAGAATTTGCAGAATTATTGAATTTACAGAATCTTAAACAGTTCAATTC
>JBIOHE010000314.1:0-5109 GCA_044448725.1 Sphingobacteriales bacterium
CTTTAAATGTTTGTATCTATATTATTACAGAATAAACCTGGCTTTATTTAGTCGCAAAACTCAGTTAGTAAAATACCCTACAAAAAAAGGGATACCTTCCGGCATCCCGTTGTTATATATATGATGGGGTATTATTTGGCAACAAAATCAACCTTATTAATTTGTTTAATTTTATATTTTGACCAAATAAATGGCAAAGGGTTTAATCGAAAAAAATAATCTTTATTCAGGCATGGAAGATTGAAAGATGAAAAGGCAGCGTGCTACCTGACAAAAGCCCCGGTCAGTGACTAAGCCCCCCTCTAAACGGCAAAGCCTTCATGAACGCCTTTGAAAAACAAATAACAATGTGAATAATCTTCCCCGGTAGGGGAGACTTAAAAAAATGACCTAATGACTAATGACTAATGACTAATGACTAATGACTAATGACCAACTCAAAAATCACTATACAAGCCCCTGAAGGTGCTGCGCAACCCAAAAGTGAACAGGGCTGTTTTTGTGTCGCCTTTTGTATTTATTTCCTCGCGGACCAAACCGCCAAGCTCAAAGCGCAGATTATACTTGGGGTTTATCAGGAAGGATATGCTTCCCTGGGCATAGCGTAAGGTAGTGGAAAGCCCCTGCCCTACGTTGGCCGTTGTGACAGTTGCGGGATTAAATGCCTTTGTCATATCCTGACCAAAATTTGTTGCCGCTGTTGGGTCGAGGCCATATTTGGCATAATTTAACTGGCCCATAAAATCAAACCTGCCAACAGAATAGTTTAAGATACCGATAAACTCCCTGAAGTTTGCGCCAAGCGGATCGCCCAGGGGCTCACTCAATTCGGTATAACTGGTAATCGGCTGCTGGCTGGCGTAGGTATATGGCTTAACCGTGTTAAATTCAAACAAATAATTAAAGTTAGTCACTTTAAACAAATCAGCGCCCCGGATGCCCAACTGAACGCCGTTTGTATTATCAGTTGAGCCGCCCGAAAAGAAATCCCCTGCATTAAACCGGTTGATAAGCAATTGGGCGTAAATGGCTGTTTTATCAAAAATCTTATACTTGCCGGTAAACCCTGTAAAAATATTATCAGGCTGCGAAGGTGTTGGGTTTAAGGCATTCGAAAAATATACCGGATTAATATAATTGGCATCGAAGCCGTGGAAATTCCCGGTATTATCTGCTTCAGACGCTATAAGGGCGTTAAAATAGCCTAATGATAACCTGTTGGTAATATTCCAGTCGAGGTAATGAAAGGCGGCCCATTTACGCCGGTTATTGCCAAACGAATCAAACTGGGGCGCCTGCTGATCTTCCATGTAGGCCGCCATCATCATGTATTGCACCTTGCCAAGGTTGGCCGTTAAACGCAGTAATGGATAATTGGCTGCAAAATCTGATAACAACAGCGAACGGTAACCATCACCTATAAATGTTTTGTCCTCGCCCAGCGTAATATTCAATTGCTTTATTGGCGTGTACGAAACTATGGCCGTAACGTATGTCCAGTCTTTTTCAGCTCTGCGGGGATAAAAATTATAGGCCTGTCCGGGAACAAAATCAATTTTGTCGATATAACTGTTTAAATAATTCGGAAACTTGCCCAGAGTGGTATAACCGCTGGTATAAAAGAAGAACTTAGTCCCAATTGTGCCGCCAAACTGGTAGGCGCGGGTATTAAGGTAGGTATTGGTTTTACCGGCGAAGTCGTGCCCCAATTGCAAATCGGGAAGGTAATCTCCATAAAAGGTAAATTCTTTGGTTTTTACGTCAAACAGGTGTTCATTAAATATCTTACGTAAAATCCAGCCTTTTCTGCTGCTATCGACACCCACCTGTAGTATCTGGTTGTACCTCGGGCCGATAACGCTGTCAACTAAAAACGGCTTGAGCGAAGTATGGAATGAATTCTCTGTTGAATAAATACTCGAATTAAACTTTTGATCAAGCTGATATGAATAAGGCAGCAAAACAGCCTGCGCTTTAACAAACTGCGCCGAAAACAGGATAATCCCGGCAACCAATGTAAGTTTTCCTAAAGGTAAAAGGCTAATTTTTCGCATCGCAACAAAATAAGTATTATTTATCATCAAATAAAAATTTCATTTGTTAAATGATAAAAACCCATAGCACGCTGCTTTGTTTTAGCAGGTGCAATTTTGATCAAAAATGCCCTGAAATATAAAACTGCCTTAGGTCATTATTCTGTATGACCACGCTCATTCTCCCAGGGTAGTATATATGGTATATTAGTATAATAAAGCAAATTGACTAACAGTGTAGCTTTTGAAAAATAATTTCGCTGCTAAGGTCGGCCATTTTACCAATACTGTCTTTAATATTTCAAGTAATCATTGGCAAAAACAACCTGTATTTTATTCTTAAACTAAATATTATAAATGGGATTCTGATTATTAACAATTTAAATTTACCTGTCATGAAAAAGCACCTGCATATTTTACTGTTCTTTTTGGCTGTCGCCCCGGCACTTTATGCCCAAACTGCCAACGATTTGGTTAAACAAGCAATCGAAAAAGAAAAAAACAATGACAACCAGGGGGCTATTGCCGATTGTACTACTGCCCTGCAGTCGGACCCTCAAAATGCCTGGGCCTATAACATCCGTGGTAATGCAAAAATCAAGTTGGGCCTTGATGCTGATGCGATAGCTGATTTTGACCGTTCCATTGCTTTATCTCCAAAATACGGAGATGCCTTCGGCAATCGTGGAGTCGCAAAAAGTGATTTAGGGCGTTATGCCGATGCGATTGCTGATTATGACGAAGCCATAGCTATAAATGCTAACAATAAAGTAAACTACAGTAACCGCGGCAGCGCGAAACATTTTTTAGGGAGGGATGCTGAAGCGATAACTGACTGTAACCAGGCAATTGCGCTGGACCCTAATTTTTCGAAAGCTTTTAGCAACAGGGGTATGGCAAAACAAAGTTTGGGCAATTATACCGAAGCCCGCGCTGATTTTGACCAGGCTATAACACTCGACTCGTACAATTCAGAAGCTTATTATAACCGGGGCACCTTAAATATTAATTTAAAGAATTATGCCGAAGCTGTACCCGATTTAGACCGGTCGATAACCTTAGACCCGAAATTTGCCGTTGCCTATAACAACAGGGCCTATTCAAAATATAAATTAGGCAATTACGCAGACGCTATTGCCGATTGCAATCAGGCTATTGCTTTGGCCCCCCGGATGGCAACAGCGTATGACGTTAGGGGTGACGCGGAAAATAGGGCAGAACGTTACGCCGATGCAGTACGCGACTTTGACCAGACTATTGCCTTGGGTTATAACAATGCAGAAGTTTATTATAGCCGCGGATTTGCGAAAAGTAATTTGGGCGAATATGCCGCTGCGGTAGCTGATTTAGACCAGGCCATCACTTTAGACCCGGATTATGCTTTAGCTCATTACTGCCGCGGCGAAGCAAAGATCAACTTAGGGCTTTATACAGATGCGATTGCCGATTACACCGAGGTGATTACCTTTGCGCCTAAATTTGCTTATGCCTATACTTACCGGGGCTATGCATATTATAAGTTAGGCGGTACCAAAGAAAACTACCAAAAAGCCATTGAAGATTATGATATGGGCATTCAACTGGGCGGCAGCAACTATACGCCACCTTTTAAATACCGCGATGAAGCTGTAGCGGCAATGAATAAAACAACTGGTTTGTAGTTTAGGCCGTATTCAGGTCTCCCCTGCCTTTCCCATATTCGGGAGCGTAACCTAATTTTCGCAATGGTGGCGCTTTTGGAAAACTGATGTTTTTTTAATTCCGGACGACCGGGCTTGAGCAGGTATCCGGTTTTTCCCTTTTTCAGGGACTTGTTACTGATGCCGAATGGTGGTATATTAAAGGGACAAACAGCTTTTTCATAAGCAAAAGGCAAAATATCAAAATCACCGATAGGATAAATGAATTAATATTTCGTACCTTTATAAGGTATAAAACGGCTGCAATCACCCCGGCAGGCCCCCTTCATATTTAAACAAAAACTACAAACCGGTTGTCTTTTACTTTTTACCGGTTAATTAGCTCATTGATTTAATTTATAACCTGACATTTTTTTCACCAAACAACCAATTCATTATGCCTAAGTATGTAATTGAAAGAGAGATCCCCGGCGCGGGAAAGTTGACTGCCGACCAATTGAAAGCCATTTCACAAACTTCATGCAGCGTATTAAACAAAATGGGGCCGCAGATACAATGGCTGAACAGCTATGTAACCGCCGACAAAATTTATTGCATTTACATTGCGCCGGATGAGGCAACGGTACGCGAACACGCGCAACTGGGTGGCTTTCCGGCAAATTCAGTAAGCGAGGTGGTTACCACTATCGACCCGACAACCGCCGAGTAATCCGCAAGTCTCCCCTGCCCACCAGGCTTCCTGTTAAATTAACGGGGTATGGCGTGCTATGTCCGTCGATCCCCTTGCAAATCTCCTCAAAAATTACTATATTTGAATCAATCCCAAAAGCATGATCGCTAATGCCGGACGCCGGCAAAAAATATTTTTATCAGTTTTTTTCATTGTTTTTTCCCAGCACTGTTTGAGTCTTTTTACATCTGCTTGATTTACAATATTTTTAAAAATTACAGTGATTTTTTTACGGGGAGCTAAACGCATTTAGCTCCTCAAATCGCAAAAATTACGGGGGGCTAAATGCACTTAGCCTCACAAACCGAAAAAATTATGAGGGGCTAAACCCGTTTTGCCCCTCAAACCGAAAAAATTACGAGGAGCTAAACGGGTTTAGCTCCTCGTAATCGGAGGGAAACCGGGTAAAACGGGCAGTTTGGTACATTGCATGGTGGTGCAGCATGGCGGCTAAACCCCTCCCTGCTCCGCCCATCGGCGGAAGGGAATCGCACGGGGCCGCCGCTTTTTTTAAAATTCCCTCCCACGGGAGGGGTGCGGCTGCCTGTGAAGTGGCAGGGAGGGGTTTCGCCGCCATGCCCGCGAGTCTATCACGGGGGTAACACAGTTCGTTAAACCCGTCAACCCAACCGGGGAGAGAATTGCACGAAACTACTAATCAATTATTTGCACTACGGTAATGTCGCTTGGGGAACCCCTCCCTACC
>JBIOHE010000315.1:0-5072 GCA_044448725.1 Sphingobacteriales bacterium
CATTAAGTGTTTCACTAAACATAAAGCTATGATGCTAAAAATACGTTTCTTTCTTCGGCGGGCATTTATTTTATTCTGCTCCCCGTTTTTTGCACAAATGCTAACCGGCATAATAAACAATGACGGCAGGTCCCTCAGATGGCCCCAATGAAGAAACAAACTTTAATTTAATCTACCACATCTATAGATATTATATATTATGCGGAATGTTTTTATATTTGCCACTATAAATAATTGCAAATGAAGGTGTTCTCCAATTCAAAAAACAAAATAAAATGTAACCGGGACAGTAATAAATATTTTACTGCCTTTGTTGTTTTTTAAATTAAATATAAGATATTGTATTTTTTTTGATACAATCGAGATTTTTTAACTGACGTAATTAACCCCAAAACCCAAGAAAAATGAACAAACTTTACATTAAAACCCTCAAACTAATTTTAATATTCCTGATAACGGCCGCTGGTGCGCATGCCCAGGCCGTATTGCGGGGAAAAGTTTCCGATGCGCAATCTACCCTGGCCGGTGTTTCGGTTGGTGTATCAGGCGTTGGCGGCACAACTACCAACGTTGATGGTCAATATTCCATCAAACTGGCCAAAGGGACCTACACAGTTACGTTTTCATTTATTGGCTATCAAAAACTAATCAAACAGGTTACCATTGCAGATGCTGACGTAACATTGGATGTCGTAATTGTATCCGCAGCTGAATCACTGAACGAAGTTGTTGTAGTGGGCAGCCGTGGCGGCGGCCGCACCAAACTGGATTCCCCGGTACCTGTAGATGTGCTTAGTGTAAACCAGGTTGGCGAAACCACAGCGAAACCCGACCTGATGAGCCAGCTGAACATGGCTGTGCCTTCGTTTAACTACAACAAGCAAAGCGGCGGCGACGGATCAGACGCCATCGACTTTGCCAGCTTGCGTGGTTTAGGCTTCGACCAAACTTTGGTACTGATTAACGGCAAACGCCGCCATCTGTCGGCCTTTGTGAACCAGGTTGGCACACGTGGCCGCGGCAACAGCGGCACCGACTTAAACGCCATACCCGAAGCTTCTATTGACCATATTGAAATTTTGCGTGACGGCGCATCGGCACAATATGGCTCTGATGCTATCGCGGGTGTTATCAATATCGTTTTGAAAAAAGACGTAAATCATTTGAATATTAATGTAGGCGGCAGCGGCTTTGATGACCATAAATATAATACACTGAACAATGTTGACCCAAGCCAATATTATACAGGTTCACAAATTGACGGCAAAACCTTTACTTTAGGTTTGGATTATGGATTTTTGATCGGTAAAAATGGCGGCTTCATCAATTTTGGCGGCAATTTTATGGACCAGGGTAAAACTTTCAGGGCCGTACCTCAAACAAACTGGGATACCAATCCGAACGCCCTGAGCGTTGATGCCTGGAGAAGGGCTTTTGGCGATGGTTCAGTTACATCGGGCGGCGGAATGTACAATATGGAAATTCCTGTCGCAGGCACAAAAACCACTTTTTACTCTTTTGGCGGCTACAACTATAAACATTCAAATGTGTATGCCTGGACCCGCAGATGGGCCAATAGCAACAACCATATTAAATTCCCGACAGATGCCAGCGGAAACCTGATATTGTACCTGGCATTATGCGCGTGTTTGACCCTACACCCGGCGTTTTAGATACCGCCAACGTATATTACAATCCGCAGGAAGATGTTTACATAAAAGATATGTCAGGCGCTGTGGGCTTTAAGGGCACCATTGGCGAAGGCTGGGATTGGGATATAAGTAATAATACCGGCTACAATGATTTTCATTATTTTGGCAACCAAACCTTTAATGCCTCCCTGCCTTTACCTGAGCAGGCTACCAAAAACAGATTTGATGATGGTGGATTCAGCTTTTTACAAAACACGTTTAACGCAGATATAACCAGGCGTTTTAAACACGTTGCCCAGGGGTTAACACTATCTTTTGGCGGAGAATTCAGATATGAGCGCTATCACCTGTATGCAGGGGAGCCGGACTCATATAGTAATGGCGGGGCTACTTTAAACGGAGATTCCAAAGCTTCAGGTTCTGAAGGATACCCTGGTTATCAACCAACCGATGCCATTAAAGCCGACCGCACAAATGGAGCGGTATATGCTGAAGGCGCGTTAGATGTAACTAAAGCATGGCTGGTGGATGGCGCAGCCCGGTTTGAAAATTACTCGGATTTTGGCTCAGCCAGCTCATTCAAACTGGCAACCCGTTATAAAGTAACCGGCAACTTTAATTTAAGAGGTTCATTCAGCACCGGTTTCCGTGCCCCTACCCTTCAGCAAATAAATTTCAGTAATACCAACACTAACATTATAGCCGGCCAGTTGGTTTATGCTAAATTGATCCCTAACTACTCTGATGCCGCCCGTCAGGTAGGCATTCCCAAGCTTACCAAGGAAACATCCACCAATGCAAGTTTAGGGTTTACCTGGAACCCGCTGCCCGGATTAAATGCTACGGTTGACGGTTATATTATTAAAATTAAAAACAGGATTGTGATCACCGGCGCCTTTGACACCACCGTAACCGCAATAAAAAGTTATTTGATTGCGAATAGCGTATCAAACGCCAACTTCTTTACCAACGCGGTGAATACCACCAACACAGGGATTGACATCGTACTGGATTACCACAAATCATGGGGTAAAAACAAGTTCACCGCATTGCTTGCCGGAAACATACAGGAAATAGCTATTGATAAAGTTAATATCCCTGACGCGCTGAATGATAGCTATGCGCACCAGCAGGCATACTTCAGCACAAGGGAAGCTGCTTTTTTAACTGCTTCGGCCCCTCATTCAAAATTCTCTTTAGCGCTTGAATACGCCTACAATAAATTCGCCGCTGGTACCCATATCACTTATTTTGGCCAGTTGACCACCCAGGGTTTTGGTTATAACAGTGTACCGGGAGCTGATCCTAACGGACCGGGCGGCGCTAATACCTCCGCCTCGGGCAATGGATGGGACCCTTATGTACAATTAGATAACAGCAATGCAGTTGTACCCGAAAACTTTGTTTTCCACGGAAAAGCTACCGTCGATTTATACGTAACTTATAAAATAACCAAACAAATAGCATGGACAGCCGGGGTTGATAATATATTTAACGTACACCCCGACTTAGCTGTTACAGCAGGCGCACATCAGTCATCATGGGGTGACAGCGAATCGGGCGGTCCTTTTGATGCAGTGCAAATGGGCTATAACGGTACCAGAATATTTACCAAACTGGCTTTCCATTTTTAATACGATCTAAGATAAATACGCTCAAAACGCAGGAAGCTTCAGCAAAAAACTGAGGCTTCCTGCTGTTTAGCGAGTCAAGAATCAAGAGCCAAGAGCCAAGACAGAAGCTTGGCAAGTGTATAAATCCGCCAACCAGAATATTTTAGCACATTAAGTAAATGAACAGCTTTCTGCTTTTTTTCTTGGCTCTTGACTCTTGATTCTTGGCTCTTGACTCTTGGTTCTTGGTTCTTGGCTCTTGACTCTTGGTTCTTTATTCGCAACCAATCAGTTTCCCTTAATCTTACTTTCTCCCAACTCCTTTACAAAGGCGTCAATTTGTTCCTTGTGCATTCCGGGCATGCAGATAACATGGGCCCAGTTGTTTTCGGAAGCCAGCTGCCATTTTTTTACCAGGGCGGCCTCGGGTTTTGGGATATTTATAGTGAGTGTGGATGGATTTCGCCATGCCAGGGGTTCCACCTGCTTTAGTGCGGCTTCGGCATAACCGGCTACATCCAGGCAGTCCTGGGTTCTTTTCCTCAGGCCTTCAACGCCCAGTTTATTGATCAGGTACCAAAGGAACAGCGGCGTATGCCCGTTGCGGGAACCCGAAATAGTGGTATCCAGTGAACCGATATAATCTATCGACCTCGCAATCCGGTCGCGGTGGCTCTTTTTTGCAATTACCAGTCCGCAAGGGATTGGCGAACCCAAAAACTTGTGCCCGCTTATGGCGATACTATCCGCACCATCCGCGAAATCAAAGGCCGGCCGGGGCTCAATAAATGCGGCATAACTGCCAGACAGCGCCCCATCCACATGAATATAATGATGCTGGATGGCCATGCTCTTAAAAATCGCTTTCATTTTGCCCACATCATCCCTCGCTTCCGTCATGGTGGTGCCGATATTGGCCAGGATAATCACCGGTACCTGGCGGTTGATGCTGATTGTTTTTTCGAGGTCAAGATAATCTATCTCTCCGCTGGCCTGGGCCCTGATGGCGATATTCGGCATATTCAGCAGGTGCAGGTTCTTCTGTACGCTGTAATGGGTGGCCTCCGAATAATAGACAATGGCTTTGGGGTACAGTTCCCTTGCAAGGTATAAGCCGTACAAATTCCCCTCCGACCCGCCGTTGGTGACATATCCCCACCAATTATCTTCCTCGGCCCTGAACAGCTTTGAAAAAAAGGCCACCACTTCCTTTTCCAGTTCCCTTGAACCCACGGAATAAGTGGAAGCGATAAAAGGGTCGCCCACATTGTTCAGCGGATACTGCAGGAAAGGCATAAGTTCGCTGTAATCAAAATCCCTGGATACGGGGTAGCCCATGGTCATCGACGACATCTGCCTGATCCGTTCGAGCATTTCGCTTATTATTTTGCTGCTGTTGGCTGTCATCAATTCCGCTTCCATACCCATACATCTATTTTTAAGATGCCGCTATTCCACAGATTTGTTCACAACAAACAATGCCCGAAACCAGGTGAAATAAACGGCAACACGAAGGCTATAATTGAACCGCAAATTTAACTTTTACGTAAAAAACAGGCCTGTGCCAGGTCATGAATAAAAGTGACTTTCGTCACTTGTTTGGGAATAACAAATTAAAAAACTATGTCATTGCGATCCGCCTAAAGGCGGAGGGCAATCCCGTCGCTGACAGGCAGGCTTTAGTGCATTACCGCAATGCAAAGCAAACAGCCCCGAACCCGTGTATTTTTGCATTCCCGGTCGAACGGACGACGAATTTGGCGCATTCCCTGGCTCATCGTTCGGTTCATGCTCGAACAACTCTTCA
>JBIOHE010000316.1:0-5071 GCA_044448725.1 Sphingobacteriales bacterium
CATAAAATCGACCTCAAAGGAAAGTCTTTGAGAAATGTAACTTTAGTTTAAATTTGTATAGTCTTGTACTCCCCTTCGAGGTGGCTCACTTTGAGCATAATGGTGGCTCACTTCCCCGCAGAATTTACACATGCCAAGCACTGGAGGAGGAAAAATTATTTTTGACTTTCTTTGTCCGGAAGCAAATAGAGAAAGAAAAATCAGGCTAAAAGTTAGGATTAACTTCATTTTAATAATTTAGACTATAAAAATGCTATAGTTTTTTCTGAATTATAAATAAAATCGTTTTTTGTTTTCACAGTAAAGTTGGGTTGTACCTAACTTTTCCAGTACCCGGAGCCGGGGTCGAACCGGCACGGCCTTGCGACCACAGGTGTTTGAGACCAGCCTTAGTCGCCGCTGCCCCGATTGTACGGTAAAGCCGGATTTCTGCTTTGATGAATTATTGCGATGATAACGATTTGCTGTTTCGTGTCATCAATATAAAAATGTATTGCATAAGGAAAAATGGCTGTAAAAGCCGTTCGTACATGTCTGTATTTAATTTCATAGTGTAAAGGATTTTTTTGCAATCGTTGAAGGCACGCTTTTACTTCACGTGCAAAATCTTTTTCCAGACCTGCTTTTTGATTTTTATACCAGCTTTTTGCTTCGATCAAATCTATTTTTACAGCATCATAATAATGCAAGCTCAATGCCATTCCTATTTATCTAATTCCTCAAATAATTCAGAAATAGGTCTGATCCGGGCAGGATTATCTTTTAAGTCGGCAAGTCGGGTGTCTATGAGATCTTTTTGCCATTGAGGTAATTCAATACCTATTTTATCTACATCAGGATACTTGCTTTTTATGATCTCCCACTCTTCAATTGAGACCTGTACAGCGGTAACCTGACCTTTTTCATTAGAAAGATATTGTACACTCATAATATCAAATTTAATAAATTATTCTAAAATTAACAATGGGAGAGGTACAAAAAAAAAGAACAAAGCCCCCCTGATTTCTCAGAAGGGCTTTTCCAGTACCCAGAGCCGGGGTCGAACCGGCACGGCCTTGCGACCACAGGTGTTTGAGACCAGCGCGTCTACCGATTCCGCCATCTGGGCCTGTCATCATTCCGGAAAGAAGTTTATTTCGTTCCGAAACGGGTTGCAAATGTATTCAAACTCTCTTTAATACGCAATAAATATTTTTCTCTATAGTAACAATCTGCTATTTCATTCAGGCGGTTCTCCTTTGCTTTATCATCCAGGCCTTCATAACCGGCGGTAAAAGTTGCAATACTTTCATTTATATCCCCCTCAATGGCAAGCACTTCTGCCGTCAATTCTCCTAATTGGTCCGCGTCATCAATTTCCATCAGGCGCTCATTAATATCCATCATTTCCATTAAAAAATCTGATGGAAGCTGGGGTTTTGCCCCCTCCAAAAGCAGTTCGTGAGTCTTTAATATGTATTCAAGTCGTTTATAAGGGTCCGAAAGCGTCTGCCAGGCCTTATTGTTCAGTGTAGATAATTCCAGTATTTCCTGCTGTTTTTCATCAGGCTCATTGGCATAAAAATCCGGGTGGTACTGTTTGCTCAGATCATAAAACTTCTTTTTCAGCAAAAGCGTGTCCGGGTTAAAGGATTCGGGTATGCCATAAAATTCAAAATAATTCATGGGGTAAAGGTAGGAAAGAAGTCCGAAAGTCTGGAAAGCGGTAAGGCAGTCTATACCGGCGAAAATCGGTTAAACCATAAAAATAAAATCATTTAAAAAACAATCGGCGAAGTCATAAAAAAAGCTATCTTTGCAGCCTCTTAAAAATCAAAAACGCGGAAGTGGCGTAATTGGTAGCCGCACCAGACTTAGGATCTGGCGCCGCGAGGCGTGGGGGTTCGAGTCCCTTCTTCCGCACAGCGATTAAAACCCGGTCAAATTGGCTGGGTTTTTTGTTTAAGTAACCTTTCTAAAACCACGCCCTATTCATCCGTAATAGGAATATGCCTGATTTTATTTTCACTGATCTCCCGCATGATCCCGTTAAACCGGAGAGGGAGTCCGCTTTTACTTTTTATCAGGAACTTTATCGGGAAACCGGGTGCTATTGGTCGCACCAGTTCGAAATAAATACCGTTGCTTTTATAGTTTTCGCCTACTTCTACGTCCTTCACAAAAACCTGCTGAATTAATACATTGTTGGTACACTTTCCTTCTATTTCATCTTCGTTATGCTGTAGCAGCACAATATATTTTGAGATGGGTTCTACATAAGTTTCAGCCCTTACTTCAAAAAACAACTCATTATTTACCGATTTTGACAGAATTTTATACCCTCGCACGTTCTCATAAGTTTGTTCAGCAGGTGTGATATTTTTCGTCTTATTTATAACGTCAATCATCTGTCTTAAACCATAGTCCGGGCCGCTCCCAAAAATGTCGATATACAGCGTTTGCAGGAATAGTTGAGGCATCAGGCAATCGTCGAGCTTCACCGGAATCAAATGCGCCCCGTTATTTGTGGCCTCGTAAATAGCTTTTTGCCATTCCAATTTTATCAAATCGCTATCCAGACTGCTTTTTGATACAAAAAAGAAGAAAAACTCACATTTTTCTAATACACGGTCATTTTTGCCGACTATTCCTTCGCAGGGTTGCCCGGTCCATCCATCATAGAAAACCTTCTCGTTTCCATAAACTGCTGAAAGTTTTATTGCAATAGGTTCAACTACAGATTTATCCCGGATGTTAAGGCTTAAGAATATCATGTGCTTTGTTAATTTTTAATGCCAACGTTAAAATTGGCGGATTGTTTAGGAACAAAATAACAAATAAAAAAATATGAATATCGCCTAAAGGGTCGTTTAATTAATAATTCCCTGGCAATTTTGCCTCACCTAAATCCTCTCCAAAGGAGAGGACTTAACTTCGCTCTTTGTTAAACCCTCTCCTTTGGAGAGGGTGGGGTGAGGCGTAAAGCGTTCATAGGAAGTACTAATTATTCATTTTCTTTAAGTAAGCGATATTGATCTGCCATTAACAATTTCCGGCTATGAACCATGAACCATCACCCATGAACTCATCTGCACTTCCGCAAATCAGTTTCCACCTGTAGGGATGTTACAGTTCCCATTCTATTTCCAAAGGAATTTGTTACGAAAGTAAGCACATTTGCAATTTCGACAGGGGCCAGGTCGTTTGGCGGCATTTGCCCTTCAAATGTTCTTTTTGAAATACTGATCTTGCCCTTTAAACCATATTTAACCGAACAGGATAATAACGCCCGGTTAGCTTTCAGGAAGGCAGTGTCGGTAAGCGGCGGCATTAGGGCCTGCAAACCTTCGCCTTTTGCACCATGACAGTTCTGACAACGGGTTTGATAAACTATACTTCCGGCAGAATAGTAGCGGTCAAATTCCAGTTGCTCATCACTCTGGCACGAAACAATAAGTATCATGAGCAAAAATCCGATACCGGCAATAATCTTTAATTTCATTTAGATGTTGCAGATGCAGGTTCCGCTTTCAGCGTTTTTATATCTTCTATTAATTTGCTCACTTCTTCGGGTTTGGTACCGTCGTATGTGCCGCGGATCCTTTTTTGCTTATCTATCAAAATAAAAAAACCGTCGTGGATGTATTCACCGGCAGGGTTCTTTTCCTCAACCGAAACGAGGTAGCTTTTTGCAATAGTGTAGGTTTCATCTTTGTGCCCCTGTACAAGCCACCATGTATTCCCGCTGATCCCTAACTTGTCGGCGTATTTCTTTAATACAGGCACACTATCATGCTTTGGATCAATGGTATATGAAACTATTTTAAAACCGGCCGAATCTTTAAATGCATTATAAACATTCAGCATGTTCCGCTGCATTATGGGGCAAATAGAGGGGCAGGTGGTAAAAAAGAAATCGGCTACATAGATATTACCATCAAGGTTTTTATTGGTTACACTGTCGCCATATTGGTTAATATAATGAATTGCAGGTATGGTTTGATAGATAGTATCGGCAACAGGGTGGCCGTTTACCATTTTTGTAGCCGTTTGCCTGCTGCCAAGGATGGGTAATGTTTTTTTATCGGCGGCATTAAATTTACAGGCATTCCACAGCAGTATTACCAGAATCGCAGCTAAAAGCTTCATCATTTTCCTTTTATTTTTAACAGGTATTTGTTTGACTGGGCCACTGCTGCACTGATCTGTGAGTCAATTGCCATTATTTGTTTTTTTTGATCGCCCATATAAACAATAGTTTCATCAGGCGATTTACCGGTTTGTTCATAATCAAATTTATGCATCCAGTTTTCCATTGCACTATCTGCCAGCGCTAATTTGGCGATCAATAATTTTAAAGTGTCTTTGCGGTTTGTTTTATCCTGTTTTAACAGGGTATCCAGTTGCATTTTGTCCTTTTCCAGTTGCTCGTCCGCAGCCATCACTTTGTCGTGTACCTTTATAACATCGTCCAGTATTGCTTTTGCCTGAGCTTTTTTATTGGTACATCCGTATAGCGAAAACGCTATAATAACTGCAATCAGCGTGTTTTTCATCTTTCAAATTTTAAGGAATGGCAAATATTGCAAATAAACAGGGGTATTGTTAATTTTTCAACTGCCTTATGTAAAAAATATAGTCGGTTGCAGGTAAATTTTCAACCCCGGCCAATTTCAGCAGCTGTCCTATCTGGGCACGGTGATGGGTGCCATGGTTAATTACGTGGGTAACAATGTCGGCTAAGCGGTTTTCAAAACTATCACCTTGTGTATTTTTATAGGCTATTTTATTGTTAAATTCTATTTCATTCATATCAAATAAAAAATTTGTCCAGGCCAGGTGATTATTGTTTACAAGGCCAAGTAAATCGCCTGGCGCAGTCCCCAAGGCTGGCCAGAGCTCTATTTTTGCCGGCGCAAAACCTAAACAGCGGTTAAGCCATACCTGCTGTGCCGCAAGCGTATGAGCCATCAGTTGAACAGGCTTTTCAGGTTTACCTGCCTCGTTTATAGCGTTAATAATAACCTCATTAACGTATTTATCGTAATTAAAAAGATTAATAAAGTATGATTTCATATACCAAAAATAAACA
>JBIOHE010000317.1:0-5048 GCA_044448725.1 Sphingobacteriales bacterium
GCATTAGTATTTATTGCATGCAGCTTCCAGTTTGCAAAAGCAAGCGGGGTTAGTAAAGCGGTGAATAAATCAGCGTTTTTACAGCTGCGAAGACCGCCGCCCCCACCCCCGCCACCACATCCACGACACAGGCGGCACCCGAGGCCTCATCAACGCCAGCGATTGCCGCAAATAAAGTTACCGCCGCATCCAAAAGGGCCGCCGCCACCGCCGCCGCTGCCACCACGTCCGTAACGTTTACGGAACCGATATGCCAGGTTAAATACAGACCTGATAAGAAGCCCGTTTCCCGAACAGGAAACGGGCTTCTTATTAGTATCCAACCCAATGCAGGATCAGCAAATGCCCGGCATTTTTTTTCGTTAAATTATGCAGGTTTTATACACATGAAGTTTTATTTCTTCCCGTGCTGCTCAATATAAGCAGCCATTGTATTAACATCAACCAATATTTTCCGGCCTTCCCTTGGGTCTTGTATATTTATCCCATATTCTCTTTTCAGCAATACCACCAATTCAAGCGAGTCGATAGAATCAAGGCCGAGGCCGCCGCCAAATAAGGGTTCATCATCTTTAATATCTGAAAGGCTAAGATCTGTAAGGTTTAAAAATTGTATAATCTGGCTTTTTAATTGCTCTTTTAATTCGGTCGTTTCCATCAGGTAATTATATTAAATTTTTTCTTTTCAGCCCCAAAAAGGTTAAAAACTGAAACAATATGGTGATAATAAATAAGAGGGCTACATTGTTAAATATATCTTTTAGTTTGCCCGCTTCAAGGAATAGCGTATAAAAAGCCTCAAGGCTCCAGTGCATCGGCGAAAAATTGGCAGCGTTCTTAAAAAAGCCCTGCATGGCAAAGCTTGGCACCATCAGCCCGCCGATAGCTGATAATATAACAATGGAAATTGCGCCGAAGCCATTAACCTGCTCCTGCGTTTCTGAAAATACACCTACGCAAATAGCATAACTAACTGCGCACCATCCGGTACTTATTGTCAAAATAGCCAGCGCAGTTATATCCGCAGGTAAACTGAGCCCTGTTAGCCCCATCAGGGGAAATAGCCATAAGCCAATTGAAAATATTACTGCTGCCTGCAATATTGTAACGCCAAGGTAGGTGATTTGTTTGGATAAAATAGCCACAATGTAACTTGTCGGCAAGGTTTTCAAACGGATAAAACTTCCGCTCACCTTTTCCCTGACAACGCTGCCCCCTAATGACATGATCACAAAAAACATAGCAAAAATTGTCCAGGCGGGCACATTATGCTGTGTAGCATTGGGATTAATACGGGCGCCTTCCCTTGAAACCGGAATCTCGTTGATTGCGGTTTTATTGTTCAGCATTTCATTTTCGAGCGTTTCGGGCAGCGGTTTTTCATTTATAGAAAAATACAGGCTTCTTAATGTTTCCCGGCTCTCCACCAGTTGCAGGGCGCTTCTAACGGCCCCCTCAACAGAAAGCCTCAAGGGCTCCTGCAAAACAGGGCTATAATAAAGGGTAAGCGGGTCAACGTCGGCCGCCGTTTTAAGTGTATCTGCATCCAAGCCAAAACTTTTCAATGCTTTGCCTGCTACATTTTTTGATTTAGCCTTCACTTTTACTGAAAAATCTACAGGAATTATCATGCCCAGCATCGCATCTTTTTCATGCATGGCATCCGACATTTGTTTACTATTTTGATTGCCTGCAATCGGCAATACTTTGAACATGCCTATTTTGTTGAAAGTTGTTATCAACTGCTTACCTGCCTGCCCGGTATCGTTGTTGCTGATCAGGATTGGCAGCTTGTTTTTACTAACCAGTTGAAAGGTGCTGTTTTGTATATTGGTTACCACAATAACAAGTATAACCGGCATAGCAAACATCAGGGTAATGCCAACTTTATCCCTCCACAATACCCTGATATCCTTTAATATGGTAGCCCAAAGTTTAAACATCGTTCCTGTAGTCCTTTCCCGTTAAATTTAAAAACAGATGTTCGAGGCTATCCTCATGATAATCTTTCAATAATTTATCAAGGTCATCGTGCGCAATTATTTTACCGTCATCTATTAAAGCCACCTGCTCGCATAAACCTTCGGCTTCACTGAGCTGGTGCGAGGTATAAATAAGCGTAGTGCCGCTTTTGTTCAGTTCAATCAGGTATTTGATAATAGCATGCCCTGTTTGCACATCCACCCCTACCGTAGGTTCATCTAAAAATAATATTTGCGGCTGATGGATAACGCCAATGGCCAGGTTCACCCTGCGTTTCATACCGCCTGAGAACTTTTGAACCTGCTTGTCCCTTACTTCTTCCAATCCTAAAATATGCAGCAACTCGTCGGTCCTCTTACGGATGGTTTGCCTATCAAGCCCGGACCATGCGCCAAAAAACTCCAGGTTTTCAACAGGGCTGAGTTCCTGGTAAAACGAAAAATCCTGGGGAACAAAGCCGAACAGTTTATTTACGGCTTTATTCTGCCGGCCAACTTCGCCGCCAAAAAGTTTGATATGGCCCTCATTGACCGAAAACAATCCGGTCATTAAACTGATAAGCGTAGTCTTACCCGCTCCGTTTGGCCCGAATAAGCCAAAGCGTTCGCCTTTATGTATCTGGAGGTTAAGACCCGAAATAAAGAGGTCTGAGTTACCGGGATACCGGAAACCCATATTTTCAATATCAATAGCTAAAGAATTTTTTACTGCCATTTTATCTTCTTCAGAGCGATGAAAGCCTCTTTTTCCAGTGCCGATATTTCAATTAAATAATCACCCATC
The DNA here is from genome assembly GCA_044448725.1 of Sphingobacteriales bacterium. Lineage (GTDB taxonomy): Bacteria > Bacteroidota > Bacteroidia > Sphingobacteriales > Sphingobacteriaceae > Mucilaginibacter. The sequence goes on from JBIOHE010000317.1 coordinate 2,767, forward strand.
AAATCAAAATCTTCCTGGTTGCTGATCCTGCCTTTGTAAATGCCCGCGGCCTGCACTGCGGCTGCACGCCACAAGTCGCCTGCCTTTGTGAACATTTCTGATATTTCCCTTAGTCTATTGCCGGGCAGCCAGGCATCTGCTTCCTGTAAAAAAGCAGCATATATATACCTGAAACCGCCCCCGCCGGTGCCAATCTCCTCCTGCATACGTACCATTTGGGCAAGATACGAACCTGCTTTTTGCAGTCCCAATTTATCGCGCCATTTTTTTATTTTTTTGCCGGTATTTCTTATACCTGCAACTCCGGCAAAGCTGCCGGGTATATAAAGCATGGTATTTACATTTTTCTTTATCCCGTTTTTTATCGCTTGTCTTATCTGTTCATCAGTAATTTCCCCACCATCTTCCGGGAAATAAATATGCCCTTTAGGAGCCAGGGCCCCTTTTGCAAACCGCACCCGTTCAAGCTGGTAACTATCCATCGTGGTTGGATGTTCCATTATCGGATCGCTGATGAGGTATTTGTCGGCCTCCATGCCATAAACAATAATGTTATGGGCATTGAAATGGAAACGGTATTCCTTTGGAAAATACGGGAGATAATAAACGCCAACCTGGCAACCCACCGGGTGACCGTTATTAAGACATTCCTGTAAAAAACCTTCAGCCTTTTCTTTTGAACTGAATTTTTTTCTGGTAACAGGTATGCCCAATGATTTGCATGTCCGGTTAAAAATATGCCCGGGCAATGTGCGGAAAGCAATAGCCGGGCCATTATTTATCTTTATAAATGGAATATGTGCAAAAAACAAACCGGCGCCTATGCCAAAAGCAAGCGGCTCGGTTATTTTATTATTACTGCTGATCCTTAACAAATTACTCGTAACACCCGATTCACAATGGGCTGCCTGACGGTGTTCAAACTCAATCTTCATGTACAGTCATACTTTTAAGGTCTTCAACCTTTATGTTAAACGCGTCAGCGTATTTCTGTAATTTCTTTTCAGGCAGTTTATCAAATACCGCCGGTTTTAAATGCCTTTTAACCTGCCATTTCCAAAACCCGGTGTAACCGGCCAAAATGGTTATGTCCATAAGCCTGTACTCCATAAAAAACAATAAGGGGCTTGCACTTTTGTTTAAAACTTGCTCTTTGGCGAGTTCAACCCGTTTTTTTATATCATCCCAGGCTACATCCAGCGCTTTTGTCTTCACATCCCAACCACTGCTTAGTTGGGTAACATACTTACCCGTATTGTCTGTCACATAGCAAACCTCTTTGGTGATTTTACCAAGCGAACCTAAGTCTTGCGGTACCTCATCTTTTTTCATAGCATCAAAGCATTTGCAACGTATATTATTTAGCAAACCGTAAGCATCGCATACATATACGAAAAACGGGCACTTTCGGGAACAAGCAGCAGAATTTTTTCGCCTTTCTTTAATTTCCCGCTCTTAAAAAGTTCATCAATCATCAGGTAAATTGAGGCAGCGCCTACGTTCCCTACGGTGAATAAATTGATGAACCATTTTTCGTACGGGATGCCACCGCCGCTCGCCTCTATCAAATCATATATCCTGCTTTTGAAGAAATTACTGGATATGTGCGGTAAAAAATGGTCGATATCGTCAACCGTTAATCCCCTTTTTTCAAATATCTCCTTTATTTTCTGACCGCCTAAAGCAACAATATTATCACTCAATAAGGTAATATCCTGTTTAACGCTGAAAATGGATCTGGTCATTATTTCTTCGGGTGTATAGTCCATAAAACCCTTTAACGAGCCATCTTCCTGTTTTTCGCCACCCATATACATACAGGTATCCATCTGGTTGGCGTAAGAGACACCCTCTATCCAATCAATTCTGAGGCTGATCCCTTCTTTATTTGGCTGATCTGTCATTAAAAAAGCCGAAGCGCCATCAGACAGCATCCATCTTAAAAAGTCTTTTTGAAATGCGATGAAGGGGTTTTCCTCCATTTCTTTTAGTTTTTGCGCTTCTTCTTCAAAAACCTCTGAAACCAGCAGTCCCGAAAATCGTTCGGAACCGGTTGCAACGGCTTTTTTAACCTCGCCTGCTTTTATGGCAAGATAAGCGAATTTAAGCGCGTGCATCCCCGCACAGCATACACCTGCCGGCGATACTACTTCAATCCCACCTGCTTCGGGCAGCCAGCCGTGGGTCATCACACCATGGCTTGGCATCATCTGGTCGGGCGATGATGTTCCGCATGACAATAATTCAATTTCTTTTAATCTGTCTGCATCGTTATCAAACAA
>JBIOHE010000318.1:0-5027 GCA_044448725.1 Sphingobacteriales bacterium
GGGTAAGAGGTGTAGGTACGGTTCAGCACGGCATTAATGGCAAGGATAGTTATTTTACCGGCGTACTTCATGAAATCACGGAAAAGAAACAGGATGAGATCAGGAAAAACGATTTCATCGGCATGGTTAGCCACGAATTGAAAACACCGCTGACAAGTATCAAGGCCTATAATCAGATTGTTCAAAAAATAAACGACCCCGAGAAGCTTAAACCCTTTCTGAAAAAGTCGGCCAACCATATCATGCGGCTGGAGCGCCTGATCGGCGACCTGCTGGATGTGACGAAGATCAACGCGGGCAAAATGAACTATGTGAAGGAGCCTATTAATTTCAGGCAATTGCTAACAGATAGTATCGAAAGTATTCAGCATACCATCACTACACATGACCTCATTTTGGAAACTGCCCCCGATATTACCTATACCGGCGATCATTTGCGTCTGGAACAAGTGATCCATAATTTTTTGACCAACGCCGTAAAGTATTCACCCGGAAAAGATAAGGTTTTAGTGAACTCCCTAGTAGATCACGACAATATCATTGTGAGCGTACAGGACTTTGGTATCGGTATTCCAAAAGAAAACCTTGACAAACTATTTGAAAGGTATTACAGGGTGGATAATACGGCGATGCGTTTCGAGGGCCTCGGCCTTGGCCTGTTTATTTCCGCGGAAATCCTGCGAAAACATGGCGGAAGTTTCTGGATAGAAAGCGAGCTGGGGGCGGGATCTACCTTTTATTTCAGGCTGCCCTTAGGTGACGCGCAGAAGCACGAAATAACCAGAACAGCTACCTATTACAAGGACAGGCATATCATTATAAATTATAACAGCATCCACAACCGGCTGGATGTTAACTGGACGGGGTTCCAGGATGTGGAGTCTGTTAAAAACGGCTGCCTTGTCATGTGGGAAATACTGCAAAAAAATAACAGCGACCGGGTAGTTAATGATAATACCCACGTTTTAGGCAATTGGTCAGAAGCAACCGACTGGGTTGGTAATATCTGGTTCCCGATGATGGAACAGGCCGGGCTGAAGTATTTTGCGCATATTTTCTCGCCAAGTACCTTCAGCCAGCTATCAGCAAAAAAAAGTATTGATATTATGGCGGGAATTATTACCACCCAATATTTCACAGACATCCAATTGGCGGAAGCCTGGGTCAATGAACAGATTTAAAAAATTAAGCTAATGGCGCTTGATAGCCGCAAATTCAATGCTAATTACAAAACAAATGCTAGAAATCGCATAAATTAGTTACCTTACACCTGACCCAGAAAGCTTATTCGGCTCGTTCTTAAAGTTTCATACTTTTTTTGGATTTAAACCCCAAAAAATGGAAACAGTTATCATACAGGATACCGACCAATCAATACTTGACATTCTTACCATTGCTTTACAAATGGAATATTTCCAGGTTTATTCTGTACTTGATTATGATAGTAACTTCATAGATATGATCGCAAAACTCAAACCGCATTTGGTCATGCTCGATTATAAACTTGACGGAAAAATTTGTGTTAAAATCTGCCATCAGATAAAAAACGTTTACCCCCATCTGCCAGTCATCGCCTTGAGCTGCAATAGTAATATCAACGATGAATATGATAGACATGGGTTTGACGATTATATCCCTAAGCCTTTCGACCTGGATAATCTTTATGCTGTTCTCCGCAAACATATTCCCATACAAGAGGCTAAAAACATTGCGAAGAAAGCAAGCGAAAATTTAAGTTAACAGCAATTAAGCAAAAAATGGATCATTTCCGCGAGACTAATCGCTTTTTAGCAGATTCTAACTTTTTCTATACGATAGCCATCGGCATGGACAGCAGGTATACTTATGTCAGCGATAATTATAACCGTAATTTTGACCTGCTAGGCGATTCCCTGCTGGGCAAGCATTTTTCGGTCACTTTGCATCCGGGCGATATACCGGTTTGTTCTGAAGCCGGCATGCGCTGTTTTGAAAATCCGGGCAAGTTGATTCCAGTCACATTGCGTAAACACAATGGAGAGGGTGGCTTTGTGAGCACTCAATGGGAAATGAAGGCATTATTTAACGATAATCAGGAACCGGAAGGTATATTTTGTATCGGCTACAATATCACGGAATTGGTTTCGGCGAAAATAGAAATCGAAAGCAAAAGCAACCAACTTACAGAAATCGGTTTTATACAGTCGCATGGGGTGCGCAGGCCGCTGGCTAATATTTTGGGTCTCGGCGAACTCTTAACCGGTACCGAGGTTGACCCCAATGTACAGCATCTTCATGAGCTGCTTTTCCACAGCGCCAGGGAACTGGATGCCGTTATTAAAGATATAACGGACAAAGCGGATCATTAAACCTAACCAGCTAATGGCAGTGTAAACCAAAAAGTGCTGCCTGAACCGGGCTTACTTTTAACGCCGATTTTTCCATGATGACGCTTGATGATCTGTGTACTGATGTAAAGTCCCAGACCGAGGCCGGAATTATGCATCTTATCAGGTTCTGCCTGGTAATAGCGGTCAAATAGTTTTGCCTGGTTTTCAGGAGCAATTCCTTTACCTTTATCTATAACGGCTATTCTAGCGAACTCATTTTCTTTTGAAATCTCTATTTTTATTTCTTTTGATTCCGGTGCATATTTTATGGCGTTGTTAACCATATTGTCAATGACCTGGTTAATCCTATCCGCGTCTGCTTTTACGGCCAGACTTTTATCTCCTTCTAACCTTATTTTATATTTACCAGCTGCGCGTACCGGATCACAACACGCTTCAATCATTTCGGCAAGAATGAAATGGCTTGGTCGTAATGCGATCTGCCCTTCATTCATTGTGTTTGAATTCAGCAGATCATCAATCAGGTGGCTTACTTTATTTATACTTTTATTAGCCTGTTCGATCAGGTTTTCTGTTGTAGCAGTTGCGGGATTACCTTTTCCCTTTTGCAGCAATTGTAGAGATGCTTTTAAACTGGTAATGGGCGTTTTCAATTCGTGGCTGGCGACGCTGATAAATTCCTCTTTTTGCTTTTTAAGCTTTTCTGAATAAGCTACCGCCAATTCCGCATTGATTTCTTTTAGCTTCCGCTCGGATATATTATTTTGGACACCGATAAAATGGGTTGCTTTTCCTTCGTTATTGATGATCGGTGAAATATACACTTCGTTCCAAAATTCACTACCATCTTTCCTGTAGTTGAGAAGTTCCACTATGCAAGCCTTATTGTTGATCAGGGCATCCTTAATGACATATCTGCCTTCCTGGGATGTTTCTTCGCCTTGCAAAAAACGACAGTTCTGACCTAAAATATCTTCTTTGTTATAACCGGTCAATTCTTCAAATGCTTTATTGCAGTAAATGATCGGATCGTTGGGTTCCTGGTGGTCAATGATAATGATTCCGTTCACAGACGCACCTAAGGCCTCCAGAATCAGCGGTGCCTGGTCCAGTAAACTATTTAATGGTTTATATTGATCTCCCATAACCTTTATCTCATCAAATCAGAACACTTACTATGCCAATTTTGCTTGTTTTAACCAATTATTTAAACTGAAAATATATTAATGCGATCGCGGAAACGGCCATCAGGAAAAAAGCCAGGCCACCAAGGGCATTCGACCATCTGCCATTTGTGAATTTCCCCATTACTTTCTTATTATTCCCGATGTGCATGACCATAACGATCATGATCGGTGCGGTGACACCGTATAATACCGCGGTATAAATCAGGGCCTGAATCGGGCTGACGCCCACGAAGTTCAATACCAAACCCAGAACCAAAGAAATAACCACCGTCCCATAAAATGCCTTTGCGTTGCCGACTTTTTTTTCAAGCCCTACCTTCCACCCAAAGGCCTCTCCAACCATATAAGACATGGAGCCTACCAGCACGGGTACACATAAAAAACCGGTACCGATAATACCCAGGGCAAATACAGAATAGGCCAGCTTACCCGCCAAAGGCTCCAGGGCCCTGGCGGCCTGATCTACGGTATCGATCTGCGTAATATGCGCGTTATGCAATACCACGCCGGTAGTCAGGATAATAAAAAACATGGTGATGTTGGAAGTGCCCATGCCGAAATAGACATCCGTCCGGACTTTCCCCAACAAGTTATCATTGATACGGGGTGTTTTCGATTTTTGAGTGATCTCTTCGGATGACATTGTCGCTTGCCAGAAAAACAGGTAAGGCGCAATCGTAGTCCCTAAAATGGCGACCAATATTAAAATATAATCTTTGGTTAAATGCACTTCAGGTATGACGGTATGTTTGAGCACCTGTGTCCAATCCGTTTTGATCATAAAGGGCACAACTAAATAGAGGAGCAACACCAGGCAAAGCCATTTTAAAATAGAAGCGATCTGCTGATAATTGAACCGCACAATTATTAAGATAAGCACTCCTGTAAAAAAAATACTGTAAGCAAAAACCGGAATTACCGGAACGATCAGATGCGCTACTGCTCCCATGCTTTGAATATCCGCACCGATATTTAATACAACGGCCGGTACCGTAAATATCAGCACTGTGAATAATACCCATTTTGGGTAGTGTGCTTTTAGCGTTCCGGGTAACCCCGAAGTGGTAACTGTGCCTATTCTTGCGCACATTTCCTGGATCGCTGCCATTAATGGAAACGTGATCAGCGCCGTCCATAATGTTGCTAACCCGAAACCTGCTCCCGCCTGTGAGTAAGTCGCGACTCCGGAGGGATCGTCATCGCTCGCGCCGGTCACAAGCCCTGGCCCGAGGGTTTTAAAGAATGATTTTATTTTTGACGGAACTGCCGTTACTCTTGGTTTCGCTTTCATGAGGGCAAAAAAAAAGCGTTCAATTGAACGCCTGATTCCATAGGTTGATGGTGATATATATTAAGCTGCGATCAGCTGTAGAAAAGCCGCATTTCTAATGCTTTCGTTCCTGATCTTCTTTATGTCTTTTTCCAAAATCGCCTTCAACTGTTTGTCAATGGCCTTCAGTAAAATCGGTGTAGTTTGAGTAGTTGTTGTTTTCATAACCCAGATATAATA
>JBIOHE010000319.1:0-5005 GCA_044448725.1 Sphingobacteriales bacterium
CATCCAAATGGCCGAAGACGCAGTTAATGCTGATAATATTTTGATAAAATTCAATCCTGCGGCGAGCGCGTATTTTGTAACTGGCCAGGATGCTCCTGACTTACAGGGATTTGGCGCGGTTTATTTCTCAAGCTTATCTGCTGACAATGTAGCATTGTCTATTAACCAACTTCCATTGGTATCAAAAGGAACAACTATTGGTTTGGCGGTAAGTGCAAAAACAACCGGAATTTATAAATTAAATTTGCTTACTGTAAGTTCTATACCCGCAACAATTGATATCTGGTTAAAAGACAAGTATAAAAAAGACTCGCTTGATTTCAGGAATAACCCGACTTATGCTTTCAATTTAACAACAACGGACACCTGCACTTACGGCAGCCACAGGTTCAGCCTGGCGTTAAGGTCAAAATAAGAACGGCGTTTTTGCTAAAGATTAAACGGATAAAGGATTTCACTGAGTATTTCGGCGAAATCTTTTTTTGAATAAAAATTCTTAAAATCGTATTGTCTTTTCCTTATCTTGGCCCTATAAACTAATCTCAATGAAGTTTTTTTGGGCTTTCGCATCCGGCATATTAACAGTTGCATTAGTATGGGCCTTAAATACCAAATTTGGCGGTATCCCCCCTGTTGGTGCATTCCTTAACCCTTCAACAGGTTTCTGGCAAAATGCCGAGAGTAAACATTTTACTGCTACTGAAAACCTGGATTTAACCGGCTTACTTGACAAAGTAATTATCCGGTACGATGAACATCGTATCCCGCATATTTTTGCAAAAAACGATCACGACCTTTATTACGCCCAGGGCTATGCTACCGCCCGCGACCGCCTTTGGGAAATGGACATTCAAACCCGCCAGGCAGCGGGCAGGCTATCCGAAATAATTGGCCCTAAAGCGCTTGAAATTGACCGTTACCACCGCCGCATGGGCATGGTTTACGGCGCTGAAAATACCCTGAGAGGAATGATGAAAGACCCGGTATCAAAAATGATGGTAACGGCTTACACCGAAGGTGTTAACAATTATATCCATAGCCTTGCCCCTAAGGACTACCCGATTGAGTTTAAATTACTTGATTACGCACCGGAAGACTGGAAACCGATCAACTGCGCCTTCCTGCTTAAACTGATGGCAGAAACGCTGGCTGGCGGCTCGGACCAGTTTGCCATGACCAATAATTTAAAACGTTTTGGTGCAACTACTGTTAACGATCTCTTTCCCGATTATCCTTTTTTTGAAAGCCCGATCATCCCGGTTGGCACAAAATGGGATTTTAAACCGCTGCCCATTCCAAAACCTTCGGCAGGGTTTATGGCACAAATGACCGAAAGTATCCGAACCAAAGAAATAATGCCAGGCATTGGCAGTAATAACTGGGCAATCGCCGGCGGTAAATCGGCTACAGGGTATCCTATCCTGGCTAACGACCCGCATTTGAGTTTAACATTCCCGTCTATCTGGTACCAGGTGCAAATGTCGTCGCCAACGGTAAACGTTTACGGCGTTTCGTTACCCGGCGCACCGGGGATTGTTATCGGTTATAACCAGCATATCAGCTGGGGGGTTACCAATGTAGATGCAGATGTACTTGACTGGTACCAGGTGAAATTTAAAGACAAAACAAAAAACGAATACTGGTATAATAAGCAATGGAACAAGATAAAAAAACGCGTGGAAGTAATCGCCGTAAGGGGCGAAAAACCGCTCACAGATACGGTGCTTTACACGCATCACGGGCCGGTTGTTTATGATGATGCTGCACAAAAGCCCGAAGATGGAAAAGAAAACATCCCTGTTGGTGATGCTTTAAGATGGATAGCACATGATGAATCGGATGAGTTTATGTGTTTTTACCTGCTCAACCGGGGAAAGAACTATGCAGATTACCGTAAAGCGCTGACCTATTATACCGCCCCTGCGCAAAACTTTATTTTCGCAAGTAACGATAAGGACATCGCCATCACGCCAAACGGCAAACTTCCTTTAAAATTTAAAGACCAGGGCAAATTTATACTGGATGGCAGCGACCCTGCGAACGACTGGCAGGGCTGGATACCAGCTAATGAAAATCCAACCGTAAAAAACCCGCCCCGGGGTTTTGTAAGTTCGGCCAACCAGTCATCAACCGATCCTTCTTACCCTTATTATATCAACTGGCGGTTTGAAATGCCGTATCGCGCCGAACGCATTAACAACAAACTCAGCGCGATGAAAAATGCCACTGCTGACAGTATGCGTATAATGCAAATGGATAATTACAGCACGCTGGCGCAGGATGTTTTACCAGCCATGCTTAAATACCTCGATCCTTCAAAAATGGATAAGGAGCAGTTAGCCGCTTTTGATACCCTGAAAAAATGGGACAAGCATTACGCAGAAAACTCCGTTGGCGCCAGTATTTTTGATACCTGGTGGGATAGTTTTTACGGCATGATTTGGGATGATAAATTTGAAGTTAAGGGCACAATTTTAAAATACCCATCGTTTGACCGTACCGAAAAACTGCTTTTAACAGAGCCTGGTTCAAAATGGTTTGATAATGAAAAAACACCGGTAAAAGAAACCTGCGCTGATATAGTAAACTATTCATTTTATAATTCGGTAAACCAGTTGGTGCACCAGCACGGGCAGCCCGGCGCAAAATGGCAATGGGGCCTTGTTAAAAAAACTTATATCAATCACCTGGCTAAACTGGCTGGTTTTGGCGCCGGCGATTTTCCCGCAGGCGGTCGTGGCGGCGTAATTAATGCGCTGCGAAACGGGAAGGGGCCATCCTGGCGCATGGTGGTACAAATGGGGCCGACAGTAAAAGGTTATGGCGTTTTCCCGGGCGGCGAATCGGGCAATCCCGGTAGTTTTTATTACCGGGACATGTTTGAAACCTGGAAGGATGGAAAGCTGAATGAATTACTGTTCCTTAAATCAGCTGATGAAAAATCGGACAGAGTAAAAATGACTTTAACATTGGGTAGTAAATAAGAGATCAGAGGTTGGAGATTGGAGATTAGAGGTGAAAAAATAAAATATTGAATTCCGTCCCAGTGCCTCATCTCCGATTGTCATCCCGAACGAAGTGAAGGATCTTGAAGCGACAAGCCGGCTACATGCATGGCGTAGAAGATGCTTCATTGCGTTCAGCATGACAGATTTTTTTTTGAAATTTAATTGAATGATTAGTTATATAGAAGTGTTTAGGTAAAATCAGGTTCGATAACATTTAATAAAAATAATTTTATGCTTTTTTTAATCATCCTCATCCTGTCCATTGCCGGCAGTTCCCTTTTACCCTGGTGGGCAATTGCAGTCATTGCTTTTTTTGCCTCATTTTTTATCGGTAAAAAGCCGGGACGATCTTTTTTATCGGGTTTTGGAGCCGTATTTATTGCATGGGTAGTACTTGCCCTGTTTAAAAGCATACCTAACGAGCACATTTTGGCCGACCGCGTAGTTCAACTGTTCCCATTACCAAACAACTGGATTTGGCTACTGCTTGTAACCGGGCTCATTGGCGGTTTAGTTGGGGGTATGGCGGCGTTATCGGGGGGATTAATGAAAAAGGCGTTTGGGAGGTAAATATTTAATTTGTGATTTCTCATGCTTTCGGAAGAAGAAATACTTACAACGCTCGATCATTCCAACTCCCGCAGTTTTTACTCGAATTTCACTGCGCTTGGCCATCCTTACTCCTATTTGATAGATTGCAGACTCAATATTTTTCGCGGAGATCAGGACAGGTGGGCAATAGCGATAGAGCGGTTGGGCTACAACCCGCGTGGTGGCATAATAGAACTTGAAATCGACTATTTTGGAAATTGCCTGATAAACCTAAAAGAATATAACGGGCAATTGACATACAGTCATACATTTTTCCCTATCGACGGTGATAATTATTTTGAAAGCATTGAAGAACCCTGCCTTAAAGCTGATGCCAAATACTGGCTGGTACGGGATGTAAAAGTGCCATTGAGTACCAATAAACAGGATTATATAGATAACAGAATTGAGTTAAAGGAGTATGAACCAGGCGAAATTGGTATCGAAGAAGCAGGCAGGTTAGCAATAATTGATCATCGGGATCTTTTTAGGGCGACCAATGCCGAACTATACAAATCAATTCCGGTGGATCTGAAGAAAATATTAGTGCTGGATGAATGGTATCATAAGGATTTTACAGAAATAGATAATCCATCGATGACCAACAATCAATTAAGAGCTTTATGGGAGAGCAACAGCAAAACGTATGAACCCATGGGGATGACCTTTGAAATATTTACATCTATCACCCGGCAGCAGGAGAATAGTAATACGGATTATAATAAACAACAATGGGAAGAAAACAGGCCATCCGCCTACGAAACCTGGCAGCAACTGGCTAAAGTAGTTGCAACGGGCGACATATCATATTATAATCCAACATTGCCACCAAATACACATTGGAAAAATTGGCCGGAATCAGGTTCGTTATAAAAGTATTGCAATAAAGTTGGCTCTATAACGCTTTGTATGGGTAAGCATTTCATCCCGATAGCTATCGGGAAACTTAAAAAAAATGTTATTATGATGGTAAAATGTGGTTTTCTAAGGCACACGAAGAGGCGTAGCCTCGATAAATATTATAGCAACGGATTTTAATCCGTTGAAAACGGTAAAAAGAAAAACATTAAGAACCGTAGGTTCGACCCATATAAATAGGAAGCTAATATTGATCGTGCCTACAGCACTCTTAATATTGAATTCATATAACAACGGGTTAAAACCCGTTGTTACAAAATGTTTCGAGCTGAAGGCTCTATAATTAAACGCTTACCTATACAAATCGTTTTAGAACCAAATTTATTTTGTATTGCTTTACAAGTCCTTCAACGATTCCTTTAACAATTTCACTGCTTCGGTTTCATTATTTGCGGTTTCAAATATATCACGGGCACTCATGCTGTCTCCGTAATAGGAGGCATTCGCCTTTTTATCAATAGCTAAATTTGACCCGTTGATACTGATAC
>JBIOHE010000320.1:0-4997 GCA_044448725.1 Sphingobacteriales bacterium
ATGCATCGCGTCTCAAACCGTGCAGGCCGAACAATGGATGTTGGGAGACGCAATGCATCGCGTCTCAAACCGTGCAGGCCGAACAATGCATGTTGGGAGACGCGATGCATCGCGATCTCTACGTTTTCTGATTAAAATTCAAAATATTGTATTCTTAACTGATATACCCTTTTACATATTCCTTTGTTAATTCCTGTTTGGGATTGAGCAAAACTTCTTCTGTGGGGCCAAATTCAATAATCTTACCCATATAAACAAATATGATGTAATCGGATACCCGCCGGGCCTGCCGCAGGATATGGGTTACCAGCACAATGGTATATTTTTCCTTCAGACTGATAAACAGATCCTCGATGATGGCGGTAGAAACCGGGTCGAGGGCGGACGTTGACTCATCGCCTAAAATGATCTCTGGGCCTACGGCAAGGCCGCGGGCCAGGCACAAGCGTTGCTGCTGCCCGATGGACAAACGTGAGGCTGAAGTGTTTAAACGATCTTTTACCTCATTCCATAAACCTGTTGCTTTTAGCTGCTCTTCCACCAGCTGATCAAGTTCAGCCTTTTTGCGGGTACCGTGAATACGTGGCCCATAAGCTACATTATCATAAATAGACATGGGCAGGGGATAAGGGCGTTGGGATAAAAGTCCCATTTTTTTGCGGATATGGGTTACTTCTGCGGCCGGATCATAAATATCTTCACTATCAACCAACACCTTACCGGTGATTTTTACACCGGCGGTATTATCCAGTAAACGGTTAAATGTTTTTAACAACGTAGTTTTCCCGCAGCCGGAAGGACCGATAATTGAGGTTACTTTTTTATCGGGGATATTTATACTGATATCCTTTAAAATTTGCTGGTTGCCGATATGCACATTCAAATGCTGTACGCTGATATGCGGAGTTTGAGTCATTAATTTCTGAATTTTGAAAATTTCTTTATCAGTATTTCCGATAATACGGTGATGATGAGTACAATAATGGTTAGTATGAGCGCCGATGCATAGCCGCGTCCCTGCACTTCATCTACCGCGCTGCCCAACTGAAAAAATATAGCCAGCGGAAGCGTCGCAGCAGGCTGATGCAATGAGGTGGGTATATTATCGCTAAAACCAGCGGTAAACATCACGGAAGCAACATCACCTACAGCCCGCCCGAATGATAATAATATAGCGGTGAATATACCGGGCCTGATCTGCCGCAGAACCACTTTGGCCGTTTCCCAGCGGGTTGCACCCAGGGAAAGCGCCGCGTCACGTAATTCACCGGGCACGGTGCGGATTACTTCATCAAGGGTGCGTACCAGGATAGGGATCACCAATAGGGTAACGGCGATGATCCCGCCCAGCAGGGATGCCCTGATCCCGAAATATACCATGATCAAAAAACCAAACGCACCGTAAACGATGGATGGAATACCAAACAGTACGTCATAAGCCATCCTTAACGTATTCGATAAAAACCTTTTGCCATCCATGTACATGTTGATGAAGATGGCTACAGGGATACTTATCAAAAGCCCGAGTACCGTTGCGCCGCCCGCTACATAGATTGATCCTACGATGGCATTCAGTACGCCGCCTTCTTTACCAATGTAAAAGCCGCCGCCGGGTATTTTTGTGACCATATCCAGGTTCATATAGGGTGCCCCTTTATAAAAGATTGTCCCTGCGATCAGAAAAAAGCTGCCCCCGACGACAACGGTTGCTAAAATCATCAGCGACCTGAAAAATAATTCTTCTAATTTCCTTTTTCTCATGCAGCAAGTTTCCTTTCCAACCGGGCCAGTATCACCCTCGAAATAATATTAAACAACAGGATAATGATAAAAAGCAATAATGCCGCAAACATCAGCGCCGAATCGTACAAGGGGATGGACAACATTTCGCCGTAATTATTGGCGATAAGCGCGGGCAGCGGGTACCCTGTGTCAAAAACCGAATGGGGAACTACTGCGTTATTGCCGCATACCATCAGCACCGCTATCGTTTCACCGAATGCCCTTGATATAGCCAATACTGTTGCCGCTATAATGCCGGGCGAAGCTTTGCGCAGCACTACTTTTTTGATAGTTTCCCATTTTGTTGCGCCTAAAGAGAGGGATGCGTCTTTTAATTCATGAGGTATGGTCCGGAGTACTTCGCTGATGATGCTGACGATCAGCGGGAAGATCATTACCGCCAGCACTATGCCCCCGGCTAAAACGCTGTATCCTGTTGAATACTCAACAAAATGGGGTGCAATGTATTTTTGTATTAATGGAATAATAAAAAGTACGCCCCAAACGCCGAATATTACCGGCGGAATTCCCGACAGCAGGTTTACAAAAGGGGTAAGCACCCGTTTTACCCGTGCCGGTGCATATTCAACAATATACAATGAAGTCAGCAGGCTCAGCGGCAGGGCTATAATAATAGCGATGGCTGTAACCCATAATGTGCCCATTATAAAGGGGTAAAAACCAAATAAGCCTTTCAGGGGTTTCCAAACGCTTGAAGTCAGCAATGTGCCCCATGACAAGCGCTGTAACAGGGGGATAGATTTATAGTATAATCCAATCCCTATCACCAATAAAAGTGAAACTGACGCCAGTGTAAGCACCAGCATCAGTTTGGAGAGGATTTTGTCTTTTAGTAGTCGCATTTTTTTGTCCATAGTCCATGGTCGATAGTCCATGGCAATCATGGTTGGTTTTTATTAAAAATTGGCTATGGTCCATGGACTATCGACCATGGACTTTCTTACTCTACTTTCCTCAGCTCCTCCTGTAATTTTGTTTTTGAAAGGGTGATGTACCCGTTTTCATTAACAAACTTCTGACCTGTGGTAAGCACATATTTCACAAATTCAACAATCTCCTTTTTCTTTGGCTTTCCTTTAAATAAAAATCCAAGGTTGCGGGCCGGTGGCGAAGGATACTTGCCTTCGGCAATGGCTGAAGTTAATTCATCAATGGTGCTGTAAAAATTTTCGGCGGCGTCAATTTTGCCGTTGCCGTTTACATCAATTGGCAAGGCGTGTACGCCGGCCACCTGTTTGCGTGTTTTCAGGTCATACAGGTAAGCGAGGTTATTATAACCTATGGCAGCAGGGTCCTTTTTTACAGCCTGCGCTAAACCCGGATCGCCGTAAACACCAACGCCCAGCAGGTCTTCCTGTTTTTTGCCGAAATATTTAGCCCAGGTTTCACCTGCGCCGGCAGCGTCTGAACGTGTATAAACGTGTACAGGAACTTCTGTCTTACCAGCCACCTGGTTCCAGCTTTTTATACTGCCAGTGACAAAAATGTCGAGAAACTGGCTTCTTCTAACTCCTTTGGCAAGCAAAGCAGCAGCATTGGGGTTGCCAGTGTTAAAGGTAGGCACAACAGCATCCTTTGTTACATATACAGTATATGCGCCCTTTTTTACTTCGGACGGGTCAATATCCCTCGAGGCCAAACCGATATCAACCAAACCCGATAAAGCATCGGTGATCCCTTTACCGGCGCCGCCTGCTGAAATGTTGAATACCACTTTGGGGTGCAGTTTTTTAAATTCATCGGCCCATTTTACTGTGATGGGGTACAGTGCAAAAGCGCCTGATATACTTATGGTGCCTTCAAGATCATCGCCTGTAGTTTTTACAGGGGCTTTCTTTATAAACGACGAGGCCAGGGTGATAACACTGATAGCAGCAATTGCTGCTATCAGTGTTCTTTGTTTTAAAAATATGATTTTCATAAATGTTGTTTAGAAGGTCAGTTGTAATTGCACTTCGAGGATGTTGTTTTTTACCTGCACGGCTGTTTCTTCACGGCGGTCCAGGTAATCAACTGCGATTTTTGTCCAGTCGTTAAAGAAGTAGTTTACACCTCCTGTATAAACAGTTGTCCGGTCAGTTTTTACTGTTTTGTTTGGGTCGTAGGTGTCGTATCTGGCAGCCAGCTGTAATTTCTTAGGGATAACATAGTAGGCAGCCTGTCCGTACCAGCCGTCACGTTTTATAATACCATCAGTACCTTTATCATATTCTGCCTGTAAGGATAAAGCCCCAATTACATATCTTGCATCGAAACCTGCACGGTTACGGGTATAGTTTTTTGCCGGGGTGCCGTAATTAGCAAGGCCGTTATAAAAGTCCGCACCTATTACCATGTTTTTTATCGGGTGGATGGCCAGCCTGCCGCCAAAATCTTTGTGGTCGTTATTGTCGGTAGTAACATCATACCCCGCGCCATTAAATACGCCGAAGGTATAATCAAACAAGTATGCATCATCTGATTTTGCAAAACTACCGTTAACCTGTACACCAATATCGCGGCCCTGTTGGTTGCTTGCATAAGAAATCACGTCCTTCGACCTTCCTGCAAGGGCCTCAACTGCCTGGGAGCGGTCAATAAATTCAAGCTGGGCATCGGTGGTGAGGCTTTCCAGCGAAAATGGGATCTTAAACTGCCCCGCAGTAAATTTCAGGTAATCCCCGAATTTGTAGGATGTCCAGGCATCCATAAGTTTTACACCTGTGCCGCCAAATTCGGTATAAATATCATACGACCACTTACTGGTTACATCGCCCCTTACATCCAAACGTATGCGGTGCAGGTCAAAAGCATCATTTACCCCGGTTTGCTCGAAACCCTGGTAACGGATTTGCGCCAAACCGCTTAATTGCAGCGCCTTGCTGCCAATTGTTATGCCGTGTACGTTTTCTTTGTCCTTGCGGGCCTGTTCTTTTACGGCCTGGTCAGCACGCAACGAATCGGCTTCCTGCTGGTTAATGACATGTTTTTTTAATAAGACGTTAATAAGGTCGTCATTCTGTTGTGCATTAGCTGTATTAAAGGTGAAAAGTGTACCCAATAGGAGTACCGTTATGATTACGTAGTGTAATTTCATGTGTTAATTTTAGACGTGAAAAATTTGGATTAAATAATGTTATTTATGTTGTGCGATGGTTGATCTCAGCAGCAACACATGCAACAGGGCTGGAATTTTGAATGGCCTGGAATTGTGA
>JBIOHE010000321.1:0-4982 GCA_044448725.1 Sphingobacteriales bacterium
AGAAGAAGCGTGACACATAACAGATACTTTGAATCGTTGGTGGAGGAACGATCTGATCTAAAACAGTTTTTTAGCAAGTGGAGGAAACCTAACGACCAACTTACGAGCTTATCCGCAAATTATTAAGACGTTAAGTATAGTGTGCAAATGACCTTACCAATGGCATCTACAGTTATTCTCTCATTGTTGACGGAAAAATTGTTGATACAAAAAGAATGGTGAAACAGCAATAAAAAAGTATTATAGATGAAGGAAGGCGGAAAATGTTACTTTACCTCCGCTTTCCTTTTTTACTTATCAGAATAATATGAATACATTGATTATCCTTATAGGAGTCGCCCTTACTTACAAAATAGTTACATTATGTCCACATTACACTTGGAGTATAATACTATGAGAAATTTATTTTTAATACTTTTTTTCTTTGTTGCCGGCTCTTTATCTGAGATATCTGCCCAAATTATCTCAACAATTGCGGGCATTGGGGTATCTGGTTTTAGCGGAGACGGAGGGCCTGCGACATCCGCTAAATTATCCGGATGTCCTGGAGTGGCTGTAGACGGGAGTGGAAATATATATATATCCGATGCTGGGAATAGTCGAATCCGTAAAGTCAACACCTCAGGTATTATCACTACGGTTGCAGGTACCGGAACTCCAGGCTACAATGGTGATGGAATAGCAGCCGTAACAGCTCAGATAAATAGTGCAAACGAATTAGCTGTAGATGGAAGTGGGAACATCTATATTGCCGATGCGTTCAATAACCGGATACGGAAAGTAAATACCTCTGGTATTATTACGACTGTTGCAGGTAATGGAGCAGCAGGCTTTAGCGGAGATAGCGGAATAGCAACTTCGGCTGAATTAAATGCACCAGAGGGTGTCGCTGTTGATGCCTTAGGAGATTTGTATATTTCAGATAGTGGTAATCATCGGATACGTAAAGTAAATACAACAGGAATAATAACTACCATAGCTGGAAATGGAACGCCTGGCTATACTGGAGATGGGGGGTTAGCTACAATGGCAGAAATAGGTGGGTCCCGGGAAATAATAGTAGACGGAACGGGAAATATATACATCGCTGATGGTAGTACTGTTCGGATGATTAATGCTTCTGGCATAATAACAACTATTGCAGGTACGGGAACTCAAGGATTTAATGGAGATGGAATTCCGGCAAATACAGCAGAAGTAAATGTTGCCCTCGGAGTTGCGAAAGATGGTTCAGGGAATATCTATATTAGTGACGATTTTAATTTCCGAGTTCGGATAGTAAGTCCATCGGGGATTATTAATACTGTTGCAGGCAATGGAACTGCAGGTTATTCTGGAGATGCGGGATTGGCTACTACAGCTCAAATAAATTATGCCGAACAAATAGCGATTGATGCAAACGGAAATCTATATATAGCGGATTATCAAAACAACTGTATCCGCAAAGTGACCGGGCCTTTAGGGATAGTTGAACGTATTAATTCCGATTTGGTGAATACCTTTCCTGTACCGTGCAGCGGTCAACTCACGACAAGTTTGCATGGCAACGGATTCACCGGAATAAAAATATACGATATGTTGGGGAGAGAAGTTTGTAACCAGCACCTTGATCCATATAATCAGGATTTGGATTTGACTATTGATTTCGCTGATTTACCCTGCGGTATTTATGTTATACAAGTTGTTGCGAATAGGGGTATAATCAATAAACGTATAGAGGTTCAGAGGTAGACAATAGATGAAACATTCAATAAAAATTTCATGAAACATCTGATCCATAGAAAAATCAGGGGTTTTCTGGTGCTCTTCTACATCCCTTGCATTTGTATTGCTCAACCGATGGTAAAAACCCAACTGGAGAGTCTCAATCAGAACTGGAAAGTGAGAATCTGTTCAGTCCCTGCTGTAATGGAAAGCAAAATCAGTTTGCCGGAGAAGGAGCTTATTCGGCTTCATCTTATTCTGGTAGAAACGGAACTCCGAAAGAATATTCCTGTCGGTTTCAATCGGGAACAGGTGAAAAACAGGATGCACTGTCTTGACATTTTACATTCCTACGGGCTTAATGGGGCCTTCCCTCAGAATTCACATTTTTCAAACCGTGTTCCCGTTTTTATTGACGAAAATGGAACTTATTGTGCTGTGGGGCAGCTCGTAAAAGAAACTGGAAGTGAAGTGCTGACAAAACAAATTTCCAGGGAAAATAATTACGCATACATCATGGACATGCATTACGCCGAATTAGATACCTGGGCTGAAAGAAACGGTTTTTTGAAAGAAGAGCTTGCCTGGATTCAGCCTTGTTATTGCAGTACTCCTAGCCCAGGGATTATTTGGAATGTTTCTTGTTACGGAGGTGCTGACGGAGCATGGATCCCGGCGGTCCCCTCTTCTGTACCAGCTCCGTATACATATTCATGGTCTCAAAATGGTAGTCCCACCTTTTGCGGAGGGTGTGGTCTTACCGCGGGAACTTGTACCTGCATCGTTACGGATGGTAATGGCAATCCTCATCTCTATACGGCTACCGTAACTCAGCCCACAGCGCTTGCCGACAGCTTAACTAATACGGCTGCTTCGTGTGGGACCTGTGCTGATGGCACAGCCTCCGCGACAGCATCCGGCGGAACTCCTCCCTACACCTACTCTTGGAATCCGGCTCCGGGGAGCGGACAAGGTACTCCCCATGCAAGTTGGTTAAGTCCCGGAACATATACCTGTTGTATAACTGATAATAATTCCTGTCAGACTTGCAAGACGGTGACTATTGGCTTCACAACCAGTATATTGAAATTAAACCTGCCATTGAGTCCTGGCTTTGTAGTGCAACCCAATCCTTTTTATGAAACAGTTATTGTGGAAGCAGATTACATAGATAGTTCCGCTGAATTAATTGTTTATGATGTCATTGGAAAAGAAACGCTCCGGCAAAAAATATCACCTGGCCGCATTTATCTGAATACTTCTGGGTTTTCCAGAGGTTTTTATTTCTTCGTTGTAATGTCAAATCATGTTTATTCTGTTCAAAAACTTGTTCGGAATTAAAGTACGATAAGCAAATCCATTGAGATTCAGATGTGAAGTGGACTTGTGGTATATTGATATGTCCTACCCTAAAATAGCTATACAGTTTTTCTAAAAAAAACTCGTATGGAAGCAAAAAAGAAATTTACCCGAATCGGGAAAGAGGGCAAGCTTATTCTCCTCAGTCCCACCCAAATCAAAAAGCAAGCAGTTAAAGAGATTGAATCTGGTGACTTCTCCATTCAAGAAGTAATGGAGAAGTATCAAATCATTGACCGAAGGTCCATTATCAGCTGGATGCGGCAATATTCGGAACTTGAAGAATCTGAGTATACTCAAACTCCAATCCCTATTGAAGTCAAACGAAAGGTAGCCTACCAGGTTGAAATAGGCAATTTAACTGCCAAAGAAGCTGCAAGGCAATACCAGGTAAATCTTGCAACGATAACCAATTGGAGGAAGCTCCATTCCTGCAATCCGCATAAAACTGTACATTCACTGGAAATGCCTGACCCTCCCGAATTACCCGACAATCCTGAATTAAAAGCCAGCGACCCTGCTGAAGTGAAAAGCGAGCCGGACTTACTCAAGCTAAAAATCGTTGCATTGGAGACTATGATTGACATAGCGGAGAAGCAATTCAACATTGAGATAAGAAAAAAAGCTGGTACCAAACGGTGAAAACATTGAAGTCAATTTATACAAATGTTGGCATCGGACAACTTTGTATGCTGTTTGGTAAAACCCGACATGCTTATTATGACAAATCCTGGTTTGAGGATGTACGACTGGAAGCGTCTGCTATTGTGCTGGAACTGGTTGCAGAGATAAGGCGTGAGATCCCTGGAATAGGAACAGACAAGCTGTATCACATGATTAAAAAGCCCATAAAAACACATGGGATAAAAATGGGCAGAGATGCCTTACACGGCCTGCTTGTTGATTATGGGTTGACTGTCAAACGCAAAAAAAGATACGTTGTGACCACCAATTCCAGGCATTGGATGAAGAAATACCCAAACCTGATTAAGGAGTTAATCGTAACGGAATCCGAATATTTATGGGTAAGCGACATCACCTATATCATTATAGGTGATGACTTTAACTATTTGTCCCTGATTACGGATGTTTATTCCAAGCAAATTATGGGACACTGCTTGCACCCTACACTTGCCGCAGAAGGCTGCTTAATTGCCCTGCGAATGGCATTGCCAAAGCGAACCAAGGTCGGTAGCAGGCTGATACATCACTCCGATAGGGGTGGTCAGTACTGCTGTGATGAATACGTGAAGCTGTTAAATGGTGCATACGCTGAAATAAGCATGACACAAAATGGCGACCCTTATGAGAATGCGGTAGCAGAGAGGGTCAACGGAATACTGAAAGGCGATTTTGAGCTGGGACAGGGATTTAAGTGCAGGGAGGATGCACTTATTGCTATTGATAGGAAAGTCAAGGCGTATAACGAATTAAGACCCCACAGCAGTTGTGATTACCTGACACCAATTGAAGCCCATCGTATGAGCGGAGTATTGGCGAAGAGATGGAAACCAAAGAAGTATTTTAAAAGGGAAGAGCCAGCGATATGAAAGGTTTTTTAAGGCAAACATCCGAATGCGAATTACAAAACTATCAGCCCCCGTAAAGAGACTGGTATCGGTCTCATTACGCTATCGGCAGCAAGTCACGGCCTACGGCACTTGCAGTTATCAACAAAAAGAGCAGATGCTAACAAAAAGAAAAAAGTAGCAAAAAAGAAAAAGTGTTGATAACGAGAATAACTCTTCGAGTTATTTCCCGTTACCAACACAATAATTACATCATCATATTATATAATTGAAAATGTATAGCTATTTTAGTGTAATCAAAAAACAGTGTATAACTATTCTAGTGTTAACCGTAAAAGGTGTATAGTGATTTCAGGGTGAGACGATATGGGGAATTGATGTGGGGAATTG
>JBIOHE010000322.1:0-4974 GCA_044448725.1 Sphingobacteriales bacterium
CGCCGGGGCCGATGGTTCTGTCCCGTACGTACGGGATGGGAGAGTAGGTCGGTGCCAAATCTTAAAGAAGCCCGTTGACGTAAGTTGACGGGCTTTTTGCGTTTTATGGCTTTTTTAAGAAGTTAAACCCGCCGGGGCCGGCGCAAGTACGCCCTGAAAGGCGGCTGGGAGAGAAGGCCGGTGCATCAAATGTGTAGTCAGGTTGCCCTTCATCTGATGATTGGAGCAAGTTCTTTCTGATTCAGAACTAACCCCTACAGAGGGTAGGGTATTTGCTTCGTGATTCCAACTAAGCCAATGCAAATTGCAACGACGCATCTGCATGCAAAATCGCCGTGTCGAAAACTGGAACCGGACAATTATTTTGCTGTATTAGCAGTGGTATTTCAGTACAGCCAAGTATTATGCCTTCCGCTCCTTTGCCGATCAGATAATCAATCACCGCCAAATACTTACGTTTTGAATCCTCCTTAAGGAGGCCACGAACCAATTCCTGTTCAATTATCTGATGGATAATTTTCTGTTGCTCATCAGTTGACGTAATTGGAATAAGCCCATTTAAAATCAGGTCGTTTTTATAGAAAGTTTCGGACATGGTAAACCTTGTCCCCAGTAAGCCCACTTTTTTTATGCCCGCTTTTTTTAGGGCATCAATGGTGGGTTTTAAAATATGTATTAAGGGAAGTGCTGTTTGGGCCTGAACTTCAGTAAAAACCTTATGCATGGTATTGGTTGCTATTAAACCAAAATCCGCGCCTGCCTGCTTTAGTTTATCAGCTGTGGCAATTAAATCTAAGGCAATTTTATCCCAACGGTTTTCTTCGCGCCAATTATGATAATTTTCAAGATTAACGCTGTATATAATTATTTCCGGATATGAATAATTACCAAACAGTTCAACATATTTCCGGGTGATATACAGATAATAAGAAACGGTAGATTCCGGGCTTAATCCCCCGATAATTCCTATTTTTTTTCGCATAGCAATCAGATTTTAAATCGAAGCTAATTATCAAAAATCTTATACAAAATCCAGTCGTCCGTTTCATACACCCTTCTGAGCCTCAGGGCGCTGTTCGACTTTTTTATGACCGGCAAATACTTGTTATTTAACTGTGTAAAGCCGGTGACTTCGTTTTTCCCGGTAGCAAGTAATATATAGTCATCATATTTATCAGGCGCTTCAATAGCGCTTAAAAATGCTCCCTGGTAAGGCAAAGTTAATTTCTGAATATTTTTGGTGAATGCAACAACCGGGTAGGCAATTGCATCATCAACCAAAACATGCGAATCAGCAGGCAGCCGGTTTAAGTAGTTTGCAAGATCGCGGTTCTGGTCTTGTTTTGTGTCGGCGGCCCCCTTGAACAAAACCGAGATAAAGTTTCGTTCTTCGCTTACTGTCGAATTTTGAAGAAAAACAAACCCGGTGTAAAGTTGTAAAAGCGCTAAACCTCCCACCAATAATTTTAAGACCCTTTGATTTTTAATTGTCTGGGCTTTATACAAAATACACAATAACGATAAAATGATGAAGATAAGGTAGTACTGCTGCGCCAAAAATACCTTTTCGTATTTTATGTGCAAAAACTCAACAAAAGCAAACGGGGTTAAAATGGTTAAAATTTGGTATGTACTCTCCCTGAATAAATAGATCGCTACCAGCATCAGCGGACAAAAGATCAGCACTCTGGCAGATACTAATATTGAAGTTTCAGGTAGTTGATATACCGTACTTGTTGACAATTGATCAAAACTAAGTTTATCGGCCAAAACTGTCCACGTGGCATAAGGACTTTCATGAAAGTAATCCAAATCGTTAGCGTGTGTAAGGTTAAGCAGTTTGTAACATATTACACATGACAGCGGCAATATAAACAGGATAATATAAAGCGCGAACGTTTTGTTGATGAGTTTACGCCTTAGTGAGGGATTATTAAAGCTTAGAAATAGCCTGAAAATAGATTCCTGTTCACCCAGGTTTAAACTTTGTATGGTTATAGATAATACCAGCGGAATAAAAAATAAAGTAAGCCAGATAAATTTGTAGTCGCAGAAAATGAGTATAACAAGGGAAATACTTGCTATAGATACGTGGAAGGTAGTGTTTGAGCGGTAAAATTTTAGCAGGTTAAAAAAGAACATAAAAAAGAAGATCAATACCATAGCTATTGATTTTCCTGAACATGCCGCATATAGTATTCCGGGATGGAAGATGAAAATTATTAGTAATATAAATATGTAATAAATGTCAACCACTCGTTTTATCAGGGCGCTTGCCATCATATAAAAAAGCAAAGCGGTGCAAATAGAAGATGCAATTACCGGTGCAATAATGCCCCCATTAATTGATGAAAAAATAAATGAGGTATAAAAAGGTAATATGGGCGAGGTTAATCCCATTACCTTTAACCTGTTGCCTAACCCGTCGAGTATTATTTTTGTTTTTTCAATATAAAACAGTCCTTCCTGGCTAAAATAACCCAACTTACTTAGGTAAATACCTGTCACCACGTAGTAAACCGCCAGTAATATGGTGATAAGAAAAAGATATTTTGATTGGTTCCTCATTTAACAACATTTGTTGGGCTGGTAACTTTACTAAGCCCATGTTCAGTTTTTTCCCAGTAAAATGGTTTAACAACTAATTGGTATAATCCTTTAAATGCAGCGAAGGAATGCATTAGCCAGTAAACCGGATTTGCAATTGAAAATAAGATCAATTCGTAAAAACGTCTTTTAAACACAGCCATCATGTTTATGTAGATCATTAACACATTGCCCACCATCAGGTTAAATATCGACATGAATAGTACCCAGTCAGGAAACAGTGTCCTGATAGAAGTCAGATCAAATACGAGGTAACTGATAAATATAGCAAGCAAAAAAGGATAAACTAAAAATGTAAGCGGTGTTGCGCCGATGAAAAAGCTAAAGCCTAAAAACCCCCGCCACCCAAGTTTTTTCCACAATGCTACGGGGTTACGCATGTGTACAAGGTAGGTTTGCATATAACCTTTTATCCATCGTGAACGCTGGCGGATCCAGTTAAGCGGCTCGTTATTTGCCTCTTCGTAGGTGGTTGAGTTAATAATGGCTATTTTATACCCTTTTGCATAAGCGCGTACACCAAGGTCGGCATCTTCAGTCACATTAAAAGGGTCCCAGGCACCCAATTCAACCAGGTTTTCCAGTTTAAAATGGTTGCTTGTACCACCCAAAGGTATAGGAATGTCAAGCGTATCAAGGCCAGGTAACATATAATCAAACCAGTATGAATATTCAAGCGTAAACATCCTCGTCAAAAAGTTTTCATTACGATTATAATAATTCAACGCGCTCTGAATGCAAATGAAGCTTGAAGGCAGTTTATCAAACATCGACACTACTTTTTTAAGCTGGTCAGTATCAGGAATATCTTCAGCATCATAAATAGTTAAATATTTCCCCCTCGAAAAATGGAGCCCGTAATTACATGCCTTTGGCTTTGTTTTTGGCATCAGAAAAGGCACCACTATAACTTCAAATATTGCCGGGAAATCAAGATTTCTAACGGCATTTAGGGTCTTATCGTCATCTTCCTCTATCAGCAGCTTGATATCGAGCCTTTCGCGAGGGTAATCAATTGCCTGGAGGTTCCAGATCAGTTTCTTGATCAGTTTGTCTTCCTTATATACAGGCAACAGGATAGTATATATGGGCAAGTCTTCTTCCACAAGTTCTCGGAGATCTTCACGGGTAACCGCCTGGTGCAGCTCAAAACGCGAACCAACCAGGGCTAAAAACAGTTTAAACAATATCGCAACCAGGAAAAAGACGCTGATGATAACATTTATAGCTATGGATGTAGTTTTAAAGTTAATCATCAGGCCTATAACGATAAGCCCGAGCAAGCCAAATAGAAATATAAGCTGCCCTGATGAAAATGTGATGAAAGCTGAATTGGCCGGGTCACGGTTTAAAAGTTCGTAAACTGCCGACTTAACATATTTATCACCAAGCAGTTTATGGCTAAGCCATACGATATCAAGATCGGATGCGACAATTATTTCGGGTTCGCAATCGTAAGTAAATCTTATGAAATCAATAAACAGCTCATTGCTCGGGTCGGCCATTAATGTTATAACCCGGTTATTTTCAATCCGTAAAGGCAAAGCAACATGCTGATCGGCAAACTTGAGCTCTATTTTGGCAAGTACTTCGGGATCAAACGGGAGCTCCCTTACCGGCTGAAAAACATGGCTGGCGTTGATCATCGACCGCTCGTAATTTTTACGGGATATATAACCAAAATTGAGCGCTATTTTAATAAATGACAACCCCGACCTGGCTGAAAAATCATCAATCTTTTCCCGGTCCCGTTGCGTGATAAAGCCATCATTAATCAGAAGTTCAGGGATTGACATATTTTTTAGTTTCGATAAAATGTTAAAACAATTTATCAAGTAACCTATTAAGCTTTAGCTCGTTTGGGTTACCTGATAAATACGGTGACAGCTGGTTTACAAAAATTAGTCGTTATATAATTCCTGCGATCTTTGAACTTTAGAACGTACATAAAGGAATGACAGCAATATCAATATCAATATGCCCAGCAATATGTATAAATTGTAACTTTCCCAGAACCGGGTAAGCGAACTCTTTGTTTCAACGTATTCGAGGTTTTCGCTTGATTTGTTGATATCGAACAAGTATTTATTCGAATTAACATCAGTCACACAAACATTACTTGTAAGGGTTGAAAGCTGCTCGGTAATCGCCTTTGCTGCCGCTAAAAATGCCTCAGACTGATGCGTTCCGGTCGCCGTAATTACCAAAGTGGCATTATTGCTGAGCCCATAAAATATTTGGGCTAAACCTGAAGAAACAGTATCCGACAATGAATATACCGGTTTACCTGTATCTGTATTATACAGCCTGAAGTTATCCTGAAATCTGATTGGTGCCCCCTTAAACTTGCTCAATAAATTATCACTC